>CADBQF010000374.1 GCA_902796705.1 Ruminococcus flavefaciens | reverse complement strand
GACACAAAAAGCCGTGACTACGGCGAACTTGCTTACAAGGCACGCCCCGGCCATGCTGACTTTACCGCTCAGGCAAAATACCACGGCTCGCAGGATTTCAGAGGCGGCGGCCATTTCTCCGGACGCATCACCGCCGGCATCGTTGCAGCCGGTGCTGCTGCAATATCAGCTCTGCGGAACAAGGGGATATTCATCGGAACTCATATCCTCTCATGTGCAGGAGTCTACGACAGAAATTTCATCTCTTTCAGTGAAGACATAGATAAACTCAACAGCTCGGATTTCGCTGTACTCGACGACAGCGTAAAAGACGCAATGACAGAAAAGATAACCGCTGCCCGTGAAGCCGGCGACAGTGTCGGAGGAAGACTCGAAACGGCTGTTATCGGACTTCCTGCCGGTGTGGGAGAACCGTGGTTCGATACGCTTGAAAGCGTCCTCTCGCATATGCTTTTCAGTATCCCGGCTGTAAAGGGCGTTGAATTCGGCGGAGGCTTCGCACTTGCCGATATGACAGGCAGTCAGGCAAACGATGCTTTCCGTATCAGCGGCGGAAAAGTAGTGACTGCCACAAACAACTGCGGAGGTATCCTCGGAGGCATCACCGACGGTATGCCGCTCATATTCCGCATCGCAGTAAAGCCGACTCCGTCGATATATCAGGAACAGCAGACTATCAATATGAACACCAATGAAGAGACACTTCTTACTATTAAAGGCCGTCACGATCCGGCTATAGTACACAGAGCAAGAGTCGTTGCAGACAGTGCAGCAGCTCTCGTTTTATGCGATCAGCTCGCTCTGAGGTTCGGTACTGACTGGCTCGCAGAAAAATGATCTTAAAAGGAGTTTTTCACTATGTCAATGAATATTATAAGGGAACTTCCCCACCCTACAGAAATAAAGGCTGCTCATCCGCTCTCTCAGGAGCTTATCGCTCAGAAAGCTGAACGTGACGAGGAGACAAAGAAGATATTTTCCGGAGAGTCAGACAAGTTCCTGCTCGTTATAGGCCCGTGTTCAGCCGATAACGAGGACAGCGTCATGGATTATGTAACTCGTCTGCGTAAATTGCAGGATAAAGTAAGCGATAAGATCTTCATGATCCCACGTATATATACAGGCAAGCCCAGAACGACCGGCGACGGCTACAAGGGTATGCTCCACCAGCCTAATCCGACAGAGATGCCTGACCTCAAGAGCGGTATCATCGCTGTTCGTAATCTCCATATGCGTACACTTGCCGAGACAGGTTTCAGCAGTGCTGACGAGATGCTCTATCCGGAGAATTACAGCTATCTTGACGATCTTCTTTCATATATAGCTATCGGTGCAAGATCTGTCGAGAACCAGCAGCACCGCCTTGTATCGAGCGGCGTTTCGATACCGGTCGGCATGAAGAACCCGACAGGCGGCGATATCTCCGTTATGATGAATTCTATAACAGCCGCTCAGCACGCTCATGCTTTCATTTACAGAGGCTGCGAAGTCAGAAGTGACGGAAATCCCTACGCTCACGCTATCCTCCGTGGATATGTCGATGACAGAGGAAATTCTTTCCCGAACTATCACTACGAAGACCTTATGAGGCTTTCGGAGACTTACGCAAAGAAAGACCTCAAAAATCCCGCTCTTATCGTCGATACGAACCATTCCAATTCCGGAAAACAGTTCAATGAGCAGATACGCATTTCAAAGGAGATACTCCACAGTATGCGTCACAGCAGCGATATCAAAAAGCTCGTGAAAGGCCTCATGATAGAGAGCTACATCGAAGACGGCTGCCAGAAGATCGGAGAGAATATCTACGGAAAATCTATCACCGATCCCTGCCTCGGCTGGGAAAAAACAGAAAAACTCGTCCTCGAACTCGCTGACCTCCTCTGATAGCCAAGTCCATTCTTATAAAGATGTTGATGCTTTCTATTGAGGAAAATCTTTTGAAAAAGGGTTTCTCTCACGGAGGCTGTCCCCTCTGTCAGCTACGCTGACATCTCCCTACACTGTAGGGAGTTCCACCTTCCAAAGACTTTTAATTTGAAATTTCCCCCACTGATGTGCCTGCCATAGTAACAGGTCAGCGATAATTTATCGTGGCACACCGGTGGGGGAATTTTTATCTGAAAGTTTTAGGAAAGGAGTCTGAGGAAGACATAAACATCTTTACAGGCAGCGGACGTATGCTTTTATTCTTATTCTCTTCTTTTCTGCATATGTATTAGAGAAAGGAGGGAATGCCTTGAAAGTACAGCCGGATGAACGTGCTGTCATACTCGGACAGTACATTCTTGAACACAGAACAACCGTCCGTTCCGCTGCGAAAAAATTCGGGATATCCAAAAGCACCGTACACAAAGATGTGAGCTGCCGGCTCAGATGCGAAGATCCGATACTCTACAAAAAGGTGCGTGATATCCTTGAGATAAACAAGCAGGAACGTCATATCCGTGGCGGAATGGCAACAAAACGCAAATACGAACTTATCAGCTCCGGGAAAAAGAGCTGATATTCTCCCGGCAGGAAGCCATTTCCGGCTTCCCGTCCGGTCATCTATATCAATACAGCAGTCCGACCATGCACCAATGCTCCGAAGCACTTCATGGGCATGGTCTGCCACTCCGGAACGGTACAGTTCACACGGCTGTCTTATATATTCTATGCAGAAATCCGATAAAAGCGACAAGGAAATTTTTTCTCCCTGTGTTATCGGTATGACAACTATGTAAACCTTCTGTAAACGAAATAGCTCCGTTCTGTATTATAATTGACAATCTTCCGTTATTGCATTCAGCCGGAAAATAATATATAATATTGTCAAGCTGATAAATACAAATATTTACAGCTCAGCAGAGGGAAATAAAGAACTGCTTACGCAACCGTATCAACGCCGTCTCTATACCTCCCGGCGTTAATATACATTACACACCTTTTCAGATAAGAGTACTGCCGCCGGCCCTGACATACGGCGGCAGTACTTCTTTTTATTCTGATCTGCCTCCGGCATGATCGATGCTTATAAGGGAATTTATACTTTTTTGTGGGGCAAACCTT
>CADBQF010000373.1 GCA_902796705.1 Ruminococcus flavefaciens | reverse complement strand
GAGGTATTCGACCTTCGTGACTATATCCCCGGAGACAAGCTCAACAGGATACACTGGAAGCTCAGTTCAAAAAAGGACGACCTTATCGTCAAGGATTACAGCCTTCCGGTAGATGTACCGTCGCTCGTTTTCCTTGACCTGAAATGCTATGAAGATTCGGAATATACGCTGCCGCTGTTCGATACGCTGATCGATTCGCTCGTTTCGGTATCGCAGTTCATGCTTGAGAACGAAAGACCTCACAGGATAGTCTACTACAATGCCAAGAAAGGCGACTTCGATGAGATAGATGTACTCTCGCCGGAAGTCCTCCCGGTGCTTGTGCGGAAGATAATATTTTCGATAAAGGACAACCTCTTCTGTGAACTCCCGGAGAAATATTTCAGCACAGAGATGCAGACACAGCTTTCGTCATTCACGTTCATAACTTCGTCGAAAAAAACGACCGTACTGGAATACATCGACGATGAGACAGATGCTGATTTCAAGAACGCTGTGGTCGTCGTTTCGTCCCCGGCGGAAGCTGCCGCTGTGCCGGACGGTTATTCGAGCCTTCATGTAATACCTGTCGTGATAGGCAGGATAACAGCAGGCATAAGAGACATAGAGCTATAAGGATTAAATATGAAAGAAAAAGTTTTGCAGACCAACAACGGCATCGTTATATGCGACAGCATAGTGATGTCGGTAAAAAAGAAACGGCCTGACCTCCGCCGGGCAGAAGCAGTCGTTATAGCCGTTATCGGCTTCACTGCGGCTATCATGTCATTTCTCGGAATGTTCAGGTTCAGGTATGACGAGGCAAAATTCATCTTCTTTGCAGTGCTGCTCTCTGTCATACATATAATATTCTCCCTCATGGGAAAAAAGGGTTCGTGGCTGATACTTGGCTCGACCGTTTTATGGGGAGCTGCCGCCGTAAAGATGCGTGATAGCATAGCCGAGGGATTCAAGTATATATACAATATAATATACATGGATTCGTACCATACGGAGATACAGTATTACAAATATCTGAGGCCTTCGCATGAGCGTGCGGCTGTGACGCTGTTTTTCATCTTCTGTCTGTGGCTGCTTGCGATAACGATATACTTCTTTACGATATCGCACCCGAATCCGCTGCTGCCGCTGCTCGTAACGTTCCCTCTGCTGGAAACAGGTCTATATAACGGAATAAAGATATCGGTATTCTGGGGAACGCTCACAGTCGGATACTGGCTCGCAGTTCTTTCCATGTCGTCTACCGATGTGGGAGAGTTTTCAGGCGGCAACGGAGGATTCGTCCGGAAGGACAATACGTTCTTCCCGAAGCGGAACATGAGGCTGAAAGTTACAGAGAAATGTGCCTTGTACGTGCTTGCAGCCGTTATGATGATCGCAGGAGCAGGACAGGCTTATATAAATCTTACAGATTACAAGCGAAGCGATGCCCTCAATGAAAAGCGTGAAAAGATACGTGATGCTATGAATGAATTCACTGTCGAAGACCTCGCAGAGAGTATGTCCAAGCTCACAAGTGCATTCGGATTCACTTTCAACACCGACAGCCATAAGCTCGGAAATACCGGCAGGCTCAAATTCAAGAACACGACCGATCTCGTTGTGACATTCGACCAGAAGTATGACGGTGCTGTCTATCTCAAGGACTACACGGGTGCTGTATACGGCGACAATGAATGGAAAGACCTTTCATCGTCTGCATACAAGAGCGGAATAATCTCCGATTCTTCAAAATACGGCATACATCCGCAGGATTATCCGGCGATGTTCACCAAAGCTTCTGATCCTGATACGGCTGACATAACCGTGTGGATAAAATCGAAACTCAAGGAAGACCGCAGTTTTTCACCATACGGTGTTGAAAACTACGGAGGACTCACCTACAACAAAGACCTCGATCTCACCTCGAAGAAAAAGCACGACAAGGAGTATTCCTACAAATGTGTATCGGTAACAGCCGATAAAGCCGCTGAAAAGCTTGGCTATGAGTATACCGATGAATATTCAGCCGGATATATCAGGGACGGCGACTGGGCAGACCGTGTGAACGGATACTGTTCAGAGAATGGTCTGTATACGTATGACGATGTATTTGAAGTATCATCGCCGCTCAGCATATTCTC
>CADBQF010000372.1 GCA_902796705.1 Ruminococcus flavefaciens | reverse complement strand
GCTTTTGAGAGCAGATGACCTCCGATCCCTCCGGCTGCCTGTTTTATCCCGGCGGCGTGGGTAAATATCTGTGAAAATGCCGGGAGCAGGGAACTCCTGTTCATAATTATCACAGCGATACCGGCAGCGGCGTAAAGCATTCCGGCAGCCGGGAGAAGTATCTCTGCGGCTCTGCCTATACGTTCGCTGCCGCCTTTTACTATCATAGATACAGCGAAGAAAATGAAAACGGCTGCAAGAGGTCTTCCTGCATCTACGCAGGTGAGCAGACTGTCCGAAAATGCACCTGCCTGTACCATTCCGCCCATTCCGAAAGCGGCGGCTATGCAGCATACGGCAAAAATACAGGCGAGCTTTCTGCTTCCGAGTCCACGGCTCATGTAAGCCATAGGGCCTTTTTCATCGTCACGGCTGTATATCACAGAAAGGGAATTTTCGGCATAAACGAGTGCCATTCCAAGAAAAGCTGATATCCACATCCAGAAGACAGCACCCGGCCCGCCAACGGCAAGTGCGGCTGCGACTCCTGTGATATTTCCTGTTCCCATTGCCGTGCCGAGCGACATACAGACCGTCCGCCTTTGTGAAAGACCTCCGGAACGGGAGCTTTCTCTGCCACGCATCGCTTTTATCACGAAGGGGAACATTTTAAACTGTACGAATCCGAGCTTAACTGTAAAAACTGCCCCTGTCACCAGAAGAAGAGATACAAGCCCTGTTCCCCATACATACGAACAGAGAGTTTCGAGTATTTTTATCATATTGACCTCCGGCGTAATGAAATATTTACATTTATTAAATAAAAAAGGTATACATAAAATCATATTTGTGGTATAATAAAAATATGACATTACAAAGTCAATTTAACTGAATGGAGGCGGATATGAAACACTACAGACCTGACAGAAAATGCCTGCACGCACTCAGGCTCATCATTTCGCTAATAACAGCACTTCTTCTGGCGGCGGTGTATTATTTCATAACAGTAAGACTGCTCGTCGTGCTTCTGAGTGCGATAATCGGTTCAGCGGCATTTTTCATGATGTTTGCCTATCTTCCGCTGTTTATCTCCTCAATAAAATATACAGCGACCGATACGGAGATACTAAAGACGAGCGGAGTTTTTATAAAGATACACCAGTCGATAAAATATTCATCTATACAGTATGTCACAGTCGTAACGACACCGCTGTCACAGTATACAGGACTCAATTTCATTATATACTTTGTGTACGGCGGGCAGCTAAGGCTTCTTTTCCTTGACCATGAAGATGCAATGGAGATACTCCAGCTCTCCGGGATAAGAGAGGAGGAATAGAGTTGTATCATGAACACCCTCTGCGGATACTGAGGTATTCGGCAAAGAATATATGGCTTCTCATTTTCCCTCTCCTGCGAGGAATAAGGGCGATAAAGCTCGATGCAGACCGCCTTTACGCATGGCTGAAAGGTTCATGGTTCGATATTGCGGTCATCGGCATCATCATCGTGTTCGGATATGTCAGGTGGTACTATTCCATGATAGAGATCACCGATACAGGCATAATCAGGCATGACGGCGTTTTCGTAAGGCTGAAAACAACGATGCCTTACTGCAATATAAGTTCGGTCACGTTTGAGCGGAGATTCTACCTTGTGCCGCTCGGTGCGTTCCGTGTGAGCTGCGATACGAGTTCAGGACTTTTCAGGGCGGCTGATATGAAGCTGATGATGAACCAGAAATTCTGCGATGAACTCATGAAGCATATCCCCGATGTGAAAAAGAAGGATACCGCAAATGATATCCCGTCAGCAGGCAGGATATCGATACTTCTTTTCTCGGCGTTCTTTTCAAGCGGATTTTCCGGAATGATCTATATAGCGGCATTCTTCTTCAAGGGAGGAGATATCGCCCATGACATTATAAATATGTCCCTGAACACCCTCACGGAGGAGACTGAAAAGCTCGCTGACAGCTTCATTATCCATATCCCGTCGGCGGCTATCGTAGTGGGAGTATTCTTCATCGGTGCGTGGGTATTGTCGTTCTTCGTGAATTTTTTCAGGTATTCAGGCTTTGAAGCCGATGCAGACGAAAAATGCCTCAAGGTCGTGTGCGGCATATTCAACAGGAAGGAATTCCGCATACGGACAGCTCATATAAACTATACCGATCTCCGGCAGAATATGATAATGAAGATAACAGGTTCGGTAGCTGTCAATATAAGCTGTGCCGGATACGGTGCGGAGAAAAATCATATGCCGCTCCTTATGCCTGTTACATTTGAAAAGAATATCGGCAAGAATTTTGAAAAGGTCGGTGTCTCCGGCGGAGTCAAGACAGAATACTGCCCTCCGATAAGGGGCTTGTGGCAGTATATCTGGGAACCGACACTTATTTTCCTGTTCATGCTGCCGGTGAGCGGATATATCTCAGCGATCTTTCCGAGACTGTCGGAGCTTATCTTTTTCTTCACGATAATGATAGAGATAGCGGCAGTATGGTTCATAATAGTAAAGATCATGGCATTTCTGACGAGCGGTATAACTATCTTCGACGATAAGATAATGGTGAGATGCTGTAAATGGACAGGCTTCCACACGGTCATAGCCGAAAGGAGCAAAATAGTAAAAATACGGCTTCAGCAGTCTCTTCCGCAGAAGATAAACAAAAGATGTACCGTTACGCTCTGTTTCGGCGGCGAGGAGCATTCACGCTTTAAGGTAAAAGCACTGAGAGTCTGCGACGTGAATGCGATAGCCGACGTTCTCGGATACGATATGAAAAACAAAATATGAAAGATACCCGGAGGATTCCGGGTATTTTTTATAGAAAATATCGATATGTTTTTAACGATTGATATTGACATATATTTCACAAAGTGATATAATATAAACGGTTAGTTTTATTCAAGGAGAAAAAAATGAAAACAGAGTCATTTGTCAGTATTTTATCAAAAGCAGTCTTATCAGGTGTAATGATAGGTCTGGGCGGCATCGTTTACCTTATGGTCGATAATAAGTATATCGGCGGACTGATGTTCAGCTTCGGACTGTTCACTATCATACAGTGCGGATTCTCGCTGTATACCGGTAAGGTCGGGTATATCCCGGAGAATCACCCGAAGTATATTCGTGAAGTCCTCATAACGCTTCTCGGAAACTGCATAGGTACTGCGGCGGCGGCTCTGCTCGTGCTTCAGACAAGGATAGGGGATAAAGTCCATTCCAATGCTATGGCTTCGATGAATGTAAAGCTCGGAGATTCGATCGCAAGCAGGTTCATACTCGGCATATTCTGCGGAATGCTGATGTATCTTGCTGTTGATAACGGAAAACGCTGCAAGGAATGCAAGAGCGATGTTTCGTTCGTATTCGGTACAGCCGTTCCGGTGATGCTGTTCATTTTCTGCGGATTCAATCATTCAGTTGCGGATTGCTTTTATATGTTCGCAGCCGGAGCAAGCCTTGAAGGAGCGGTCTACATACTCACAGTAGCGGCAGGAAATGCTCTCGGCGGTATGTTTATCCCACTAATGAAGAAATTATTCGATAAACCGTCAAAAGAAAGAAGCAGTTCGTGAAGGACTGCTTCTTTTTTACATAATAAAGAAAGCGGCCTCCGGAGAGACCGCTTATTATTATACTTGTCCGTTAACGGGATCACTTGAGTTCAGCAAAGTACTTGATAGTTCTTACCATCTGTGATGTGTAAGAATTCTCGTTGTCGTACCATGAAACTACCTGTACCTCGTAGAGATCATCAGCGATCTTAGCTACCATTGTCTGTGTAGCATCGAAGAGTGAACCGAATCTCATGCCGATAACGTCAGAAGAAACGATCTGATCCTCGTTGTAGCCGAAT
>CADBQF010000371.1 GCA_902796705.1 Ruminococcus flavefaciens | reverse complement strand
TTTAATTACATAAAGGAGAAATTGAATTATGACCACTTTTGAAGAACTCAAACGCAGAGGACTCCTCGCACAGCTCACTGATGAAAAGGAGATAGAGGAACTTGTAAACGCAGGAAAGGCAACATTCTATATAGGATTCGATCCGACAGCCGATTCGCTCCATGTCGGACACTTCATGGCACTGTGCCTTATGAAGCGTCTGCAAATGGCAGGAAACAAGCCTATCGTCCTCATCGGCGGCGGTACAGCCATGATAGGCGATCCCTCCGGAAAGACCGATATGCGTAAGATGATGACACCTGAGACTATCCAGCACAACGTTGACTGCTTCAAGAAGCAGATGAGCCGTTTTATCGATTTCTCTGAGGGCAAGGCTATCATCGTGAACAACGCAGACTGGCTCATGGATCTCAATTACATCGGACTTCTCCGTGATGTCGGAGCTCATTTCAGCGTGAACCGTATGCTCTCCCACGAGTGCTACAAGCAGAGAATGGAGAGGGGACTTACTTTCCTTGAATTCAACTACATGATAATGCAGAGCTACGATTTCCTTGAACTCTTCCAGAAGTACGGCTGCAATATGCAGTTCGGCGGAGATGACCAGTGGGCAAATATGCTCGGCGGCACAGAGCTTATCAGAAGAAAGCTCGGCAAGGACGCTTACGCTATGACGATAACTCTCCTCCTCAACTCCGAGGGCAAGAAAATGGGCAAGACCGAAAAGGGTGCTGTATGGCTCGATGCTGAGAAGACGACTCCGTATGAGTTCTTCCAGTACTGGAGAAACGTTGCCGATGCCGATGTCATCAAGTGCCTGAAAATGCTCACTTTCGTTCCTGTAGAGCAGATAGAGGAAATGGAAAAGACAATGGAGGGTGCTGCTTTCAATAAGGCAAAGGAACTCCTTGCATACGAACTGACAAAGCTCGTTCACGGCGAGGAAGAAGCTGAAAAGGCACTTGCCGCTTCAAAGGCACTCTTCGGCGGAAGCGGAAGCAATGAGAATATGCCTGTTGCAGAGATAGACTCCGCAGACCTCACAGACGGCTGTATAGGACTTCTCAATCTTCTTGTGAAGTCAGGACTTGCACCGTCCGTATCAGAGGCACGCAGACTCGTTCAGCAGGGCGGCATAACAGTAAATGATGAAAAGATGACTGATGCAAAGGCTCAGATAAAGCTTGAAGGCGATATCATCGTCCGCAAGGGCAAGAAGGCTTTCAAGAAAGTCGTTGTGAAATAAACGGTTCTAATAATATACCGCATATCCCGAAGCCGGTGAATCAAGTACAGCCTGTATCTGCCGTTCAACGATATCCGGCTCGTCAGTCCATTCAGCTTCACCGGCTATGCCTGCGAACTCGTCAGGCTTTCCGGTCTTGTATGCACCTATCCCGATAATAAGAGCGACATCATCAGAAGCTATCGAACCCCATTCTTTTACAGTCTGTGTGAAAGGGTGGGTTTCGTGTTTGAAGCCGAAATACACCTGCGGTACGATATAGTCGCAGTATCCGGGAGAACCGCTCCACAGCACGACATCTGCATAGAGCGTATCGGTATTGGCACTGATGCTTCCCTGCGGACTTATCCCGAACAGCAGGCGGCTGTCGTGAGCCTTGACTGTATCGTAAATGCTTTTCACAAGGGCGGTGCAGTTGTCTCTCCGCCATTGTGCGAGGTCTGTGCTGCCGCTCGCTGCAAAGGCTTCGGAGTCGAAGTATTCTTCGGTGGTGGGGTAGAAGTAGTCGTCGATGTGTATGCCGTCAACGTCGTAGTTTTCTATTATTTCCGATACGCCGTCTGAGATGAGCTGTATCACTTCCGGAAAAGCCGGTACGAGATAGTATCTTCCGCCGTATTCTCTGACGAAGCCGCTGCCGTCCTGTGACCATTTTTTAGTGATATAGCTGTCAGGCAGAGCGGCCATTTCCTCAACGCTTTGCAGGCGGAGAGGATTTATCCATGCGTGTACGGAAAGTCCCATATCGTGAGCTTCTTCGATGACAGCGGCGAGTACGTCGGTATCTTCTGCGGCAAGCGTTCCGGGAGGGAATATCTCTGAGGAATAGTAAGCATCTCCGAAAGGGCGTACATGGAAGTACACTGTATTGAAGCCGAGTTCTTTCAGTCCGGAGAGCTTTTCACGCACGGCGGTGCGAAGCTCATTGCCGCTCCTGCCGGTGATATATCCGTCAAATCCGACGTATGGCAGCCATACGCCTTTCTGGTAGGGATAGTTGAGGGGAACGTATGACCTGTCCTCTTCCGGAGGAAATGAGACTTCCTCAGCCGGAGGCATCTCCTGCCGGACAGTGCTGCTTTCGGTCGGCATTATCTGCTCCGGTGCGGAGCAGGAGACAAGGGAAAAGGCGGTGAGTGCGAGCATAAGCGTTTTTTTCATGGGAATGTCCTTTCTGTTTGTATTTTATTTATAGGAGGAATTCAACAGATTCATGGAATTCCTGAAAGGCTATGAGGGCGGCTTCGTCCGCTCAACGAGCGGACTGATGACAGAGGAGACTATCAGACTCATTCTGCACGATATCGACGAGAGCCGCATAAACTGATCCAAACCCACCCCATTTTAATAATATGCAGAATTATTAAGATTAATTCAAGCATCGGCGTGTATAATAACAGTATCCTGATAAAAGGAGGCGTGCTATGTCTTTGATGAAAAAAATTGCGGCTGTTCTCGTGTCGCTCGGAATGTGCGTATCGTGTTCTGACAAGAAGGATCCCGGCGGCAGGGAAGAACTGACTGTCACTTTTATGGACGTGGGAAAAGCCGACAGCATCGTTCTGACTTCCGGGAGCGGCACTGTGGTGATAGACTGCGGAGAAAAAGGCGACGGCAAGGAGATAATAAGCTATCTCAGCGGCATGGGAGTCGATACGGTCGATTATCTTATCATAACTCACTACGATAAAGACCACGTCGGCGGTGCAGCCAAGGTCATCAACTCGCTCGACGTGAAGAACGTCCTTGCTCCGGATTACGAAGAAGAGAGCGATGAGACTGAAAAGTACCGCAAGGCACTCTCTTCAAAGGATATAACGCCTACGCTCGTTACGGCGGATATCTCGTTCACGCTCGGTGATGTGAAGTATACGGTCTACGCTCCGGAGAAGGACTATTACGGTGAGGACAACGACAACGACTTCTCGCTCGTCACAAAGGCCGTTCACGGAGACAATGTCATGCTGTTCACGGCAGATGCAATGGAACAGCGGCTCGGAGAGATAATGGACATCGGAGACTGCGTTCTGCTGAAAGTTCCTTATCACGGACGCAAGCTGAAAAACCTCGGAGAATTTCTCGACAAGGTTAAGCCGGAATGTGCCGTCACCTGCACGTCAAAGAGCGAGTTTTCCTCCGATACCCAGATGAAGCTCTCTGAGCGGAACATAAAGTCCTACGCCACCTGCTTCAACGGCAGGATAACAGCCGTGAGTGACGGTTCTTCGATAAATATAGAGACAGAAAAATGAATAAAAAAAAGCCGGTCTGATATGTTCAAACCGGCATTTTTTATAAACTCTGACAAATCATTCCAAAACCCTTGACAGGAATCTGATAATGTATTATAATAATATAATGTATCAGTATGGAAAAGTATCGCTTTATTGCAAGATATTATATCACAAATATATATGTCTTGTCAATACTCTGAGCAATATTTTTTCCTGACAGGGCAAATATACTGCGTGTCACGTATACCGGTGGCTGCGGATACGCAGAGATTTATAAGGAGGTTTCCGCCTATGGTGAATGTTACACCTAAGCAGCTGGGAAAGAATGTCAGAATGAGCTTCGGTAAGATTACCGAGCCTCTTGAAATGCCGAACCTTATCGAGGTGCAGAAGAATTCGTACAAATGGTTCAGGGAAGAAGGTCTCAGGGAAGTTTTCCGTGATATGACCGCTATCACCGACTATAACGGCAATCTCGTACTCAATTTCAAGGACTATCGCTTTGATGATACTCCCAAATATACTCTCGCAGAATGCAAATCCAGAGGAGCAACATATCAGGTCGCTATGAGAGCTACTGCTACGCTCTGCAACAAGGAGACAGGTGCAGTCAGCGAAAGCGAGATCTATATGGGCGATTTCCCGCTTATGACAGACAGCGGAACCTTTGTCATAAACGGTGCGGAGCGTGTCATCGTATCACAGCTCGTCCGTTCACCTGGTGTCTACTACGCTTTCGAGAAGGACAAGACAGGTAAGGATCTGTTCAATACAACAGTTATCCCGAACCGTGGTGCATGGCTGGAATATGAAATGGATTCCAACGATGTTGTCTATGTCCGCATCGACAAGAACAGAAAGATACCGATAACTACTTTCATCAGATCACTCGGTGTAGGCACTGACGAGGAGATATACGAACTCTTCGGTGCTGACGACAGACTCAAGCAGACTATCCTCCAGAAGGATCAGACCAAGAACACATCAGACGCTCTTATCGATGTGTACAAGAAGCTCCGTCCCGGTGAGCCTCCGACGGTCGAGAGTGCTGTTACTCACCTCAACAACCTCTTCTTCGATGCAAAGAGATATGATCTCTGCCGCTTCGGAAGATATAAATACAACAAGAAGCTCGGCATAGCTTCACGTCTTGCAGGTCATCTCCTCGCTGAACCTGTCGTAAATCCCATGACAGGCGAGATCATGGCTGATGCAGGCGAGATCGTTACCTACGACAAGGCGTGCGAGATCGAGCAGGCAGGCGTATACCACGCTTTCGTCACTGTAGAGGCAAAGGAGTACGTTACGAACGAGCGTGGCGAGACTACTATCAACATGGTCGAGAAGATCGCAAAGATCATCGGCAACGGCATGGTAGACATCAAGGGCTACGTTGACCTCGATGCTGAAAAGTACGGCATCAACGAGAAGGTATCGTTCAAGGTGCTTCAGGAGATACTCGAAAATTCAGCAGACGCTGACGAGATCGAGGAGAATGTAAAGAAGCGTGCTGACGAACTCGTTCCCAAGCACATCATTCTCGACGATATCTTCGCAACTATCAGCTATTTCCTCAACCTCTGCGAGGGAGTGGGAACTGTTGACGATATCGACCACCTCGGAAACAGACGTATCAGAAGCGTCGGAGAACTCCTCCAGAACCAGTTCCGTATCGGCTACGCACGTATGGAGAGAGGTATCCGTGAGAGAATGAATATCCAGACTCAGGACGTGAATACCCTCACTCCCCAGACGCTTATCAATATAAGACCTATATCTTCGGCTATGAAGGAATTCTTCTGCTCCTCACCGCTGTCGCAGTTCATGGATCAGAACAACCCGCTTGCCGAACTTACACATAAGAGAAGACTCTCCGCCCTCGGCCCCGGAGGTCTTTCGAGAGACCGTGCCGGATTCGAGGTACGTGACGTTCACTACAGCCACTACGGAAGAATGTGTCCTATCGAGACTCCTGAAGGCCCTAAC
>CADBQF010000370.1 GCA_902796705.1 Ruminococcus flavefaciens | reverse complement strand
ATAGGTTTTATGGTATGGAGTGACATGGGGAAAAATAAGGTACAGTTCAAACGATATACACTGCAGAGTAAGATAGTTCTCATTACATCGGGCGTACTGATAATTTTCCCTGCACTTTATTTCTTCTTCTATGAATATAACAGTGAGATACTGCATGACCGGGTGATCCATTCATTGTTTCAGTCTGTCACAACCCGCACAGCCGGCTTTAATACCACGGATCTTGCGGCAATGGACGAATCAGGTAGTGCCATTATGATAATACTCATGCTGATAGGCGGATCTCCGGGATCAACCGCAGGCGGTATGAAGACCGTTACATTTGCTGTTCTGTTCCTTGCAGCGATCACTGTTTTCAGCCGGAGAAACGATGTACAGTGCTTCAAGAGAAGAATATCAGATGAATCGGTCCGCAGTGCAGGTGCAGTTCTTTTCATGTATCTTGTACTCTTCTTTACAAGCGGTATCATTATCAGCAGAACAGAAGATCTTCCGCTGCTGACCTGTCTTTTTGAAACGGGTTCAGCCGTCGGAACAGTGGGACTGACGCTTGGCATTACAAGCAGTCTGTCTGCTGTATCCCGTGTGATACTTATGATACTGATGTTTCTGGGCAGAGTAGGAGGTCTGACTCTGATCTATGCTGCACTTCCTTCTGCCGAAAACAGAAATTCACGTTTGCCGCTTGAAAAAATATCAGTAGGATAAAGGAGAATAAATATGAAGTCGATTTTGATAATAGGAATAGGTCAGTTCGGAACCCATATTGCCAGGCGTATGGAGGAACTGAAGTGTGAGGTAATGGCAGTTGATATCAATGAAGAATGTATCAACGAAATAATGCCATACGTGACAGATGCAATGATCGGAGACGGTACTAATGAAGAATTCCTTCGTTCTCTGGGAATAGGAAATTATGATGTATGTATCGTTGCACTCGGAAGTCTGTTCCAGTCATCTCTCGAGACTACTTCACTGCTCAAGGAACTCGGTGCAAAAAAAGTCATATCCCGTGCAACCAATGATGTACAAATGAAATTCCTCCTGAGAAACGGTGCAGATGAAGTAGTTTACCCCGAAAAACAGATGGCTCTGCGTGTTGCTACTAAATATGCCTCAGACAGCATCCTTGATTTCATCCAGCTGGATAATAACTATTCTATCTATGAACTAAGAATCCCGAGAGACTGGTACGGAAAAACACTTTCAGAGATAGATATCCGCAGGAAATACAAGGTCAATATCCTGACGATCAAACGTGGTAACGATGTATTTATCCCGTCTCCGGATACTGTTTTAGGTGAGGATGATATAGCGTTTGTTATCGGAGGAGTACATGATATTCAGAAATGTTTCAGAATATAGGAGATGATAGTGTGAGAAGTGTTATGCTTGCACTTTCTGTCGTTGTATTCTTTCTGTATGGCTTTTGTGCCATGAGAAAAGCAGATATCCTTATGGCGGAATTCCGGAAATACAGAAGGCATTATTATGATTAAACAACTTCTGTATCCTGTTGACGAAGAAAACGGTTGTATGTTATAATGTTCAGGGTGATCGATTTGTCTGATAAAATGGAAAAAAAGAACGCATACATTTCTGTAGTGAAGGATTTCGGAATAAGTATGATCATACTTGCAGCCGCAACTATAGCAGGATATTTATTCAGACTCGGAGGTCTGACAGACAGCAATATAATTATGCTGTATATCATAGCGGTTCTTGTGATATCTATCCTGACATCAAAGATATACTATTGTCTTGGTTCGTCTATTGTCGGAGTATTGGTATTCAATTACTTATTTACATATCCGGAGTTCTCGTTCTCAGCTCATGATGCAGGATATCCGGTGACTTTTCTGACCATGTTCATAACAGCACTTATTGCAGGGACCCTTGCAAATAAACTGAAGCGGAATATACTGATAGCCAGGCAGAATGCCCGTGAAAAAGAAGAAGCGGCACTGCTGGCACAAAACGAACAATTACGTGCAAATATGCTAAGGTCTATTTCTCATGACCTGAGAACTCCGCTTACATCTATATCAGGCAATGCAAGTACACTTATTTCCGGCGGAACTGCACTTGACGAAGCAGACAGGCAGCAGATCTACACAGATATCTATTCCGAGTCTATGTGGCTCATCGAAATGGTGGAAAACCTTTTGTATGCTACCCGTATCGAAGACGGCAGGATGCAGCTCAATATCTCATTTGAGATACTTGATGACATCGTTCAGGAGGCTGTGAAACATACCGAACGCACTCATCCGAAGCGAAACATCGTTGTGGATATGTGTGATGAGATAATCCCTGTCAGGGTAGATGCTAACCTTATCGTGCAGGTTATAGTCAACCTTATTGATAACGCTGTCAAATACAGCGATGATGATACTGATGTTGTTATCTGTGTGACTCGTGAAAATGAGATCGCTGTCATATCTGTATACGATCACGGTACCGGTATAGCCGATGAAGAAAAAGAAAAGGTATTTGATATGTTTTACACCGGAAGCCGTTCCTCGGACAGCAGAAGAAGTCTGGGACTTGGACTTGCTCTGTGCAGATCCATCATCAGTTCACACGGAGGAAATGTTTCCATAAGTGACAACACACCGTCGGGTACAGTTGTCAGTTTCACCCTGCCCGTAAGAGAGGTCGATCTGAATGAATGAATACCTTGTTCTGGTGGTGGAAGATGACAAACCCATAAGAAATCTTATCACTACTACCCTGAAAATGAACAGTTATCGCTTTATTACAGCAGAAAAAGGCAGAGAAGCTATAATGCTGAGTGCCTCGCATAAGCCTGACATTATCGTACTTGATCTCGGGCTTCCGGATATTGACGGTGTTGAGGTAATAGAACATATCCGCACATGGAGCGATGTTCCGATCATAATCGTGAGTGCGAGGAGTGAGGACAAAGATAAGATCACAGCACTTGACAGGGGTGCAGATGATTATCTGACAAAGCCTTTTTCTGTTGATGAACTTCTTGCAAGACTAAGGGTGATACAGCGGCGGCTTATGAGGTCTGAGAATGTATCAGTCACAGAATTCATCAACGGTAGATTACGGATAGACTATGTTTCGGGCTGTATTTATCTTGACAATGAAGAACTGCACCTTACACCGATCGAATACAAGCTGTTGTGCCTGCTTGCCAAGAATGTCGGCAAGGTGCTGACGCACAAATATATTATCCAGAGCGTATGGGGAACCCCTGCGGATAACAGCGAAGCCTCCCTGCGTGTATTCATGGCTACCCTCCGGAAAAAGTTGGGTGACAGCAGTCAGGTGCTGATACAGACACATATCGGTATTGGGTATCGTATGATGAAATTATAGCTTTATGGAGCAGTACAAAGCAGACACTTTATTTGATGATCTGTATTGCCTTCAATGGCT
>CADBQF010000369.1 GCA_902796705.1 Ruminococcus flavefaciens | reverse complement strand
GTATCGGTCTGCATAAAGGAGGGGTAGATTGAGATTATTCAGGAAAGGGAAGAAGCCGCCTGTTATGAATTCTCCGGAATTCGTACAGATACAGCGTGCGTGCGGCGGAGAAAGGCGTTTGCCGCCTGTATCGGGTGACTTCGAGAAAGAATTATACGACAGGCTGCGTGATGCTGTTCCTGTTGTAGATGCGGCTCTCATGAAGACCGTAAGGCTCACCGGCGGTTTCAGGGCGGTCTGCTCTGATGAAAGATTTCAGGAGGAGCTTGAAAGATTCGCTGAGAGCGTTCCGGTCGGGACTTACGGAGTTTCGCTCGGAACTTTTGCGGACGAGCTTCTGGACAGCATACTCACCTACGGAAGTGCGGTGGGGGAGATAGTTCCCGATGCACGCCGGCAGAGGATAGCCGGTCTGTGGGTGGGCGATGTCTCGGCTGTGAGGATAATGCCGGGAAAAGCTCCGTTCAGCAGGGAATATTCCGTCAGGGACAGGGAGGGGAATTTCGCTCCGGTGAAATATCCGGAACGCATCGTCTATGCTTCGCTCCCCGGCGGAAGACCGGTACTCAGAGGAATTCCGGCTCTCAGCTCGATACTCATGAGGATATACGAGTGTATCGGTCAGAATTACGACAGGATAGGAAATGTCCGCTATGCCGTGACTTACCGTCCGCCGGAAGATCAGGGGAGTGCGGCTTATTCCCGTGAACGTGCCGTTCAGATAGCCAAGGAATGGGCGGACGGCATGAACAGTGCAAAATACGGTCAGGTCAAGGACTTTATTGCTGTGGGCGATGTTGATATCAAGGTCATCGGTTCGGAGAATCAGCTCTTTGATACGAATGTCCCGGTGCGTCAGCTCCTTGAACAGATCATATCGAAGCTGTCGATACCGCCTTTTCTGCTCGGTCTGAACTGGAGCAGTACGGAGCGAATGTCTCAGCAGCAGGCGGATATCCTCACATCGGAGCTTGAATATTACCGCAGGCTCATAACTCCGGCTCTGCGTGCGGCAGGTGATGCTTTTCTCTGTTCGATAGGAGCAGATGCAGTATGCCGCATAGAGTGGGACAACATCAACTTGCAGGACGAGGCTGTTCTTGCTCAGGCTCGCCTTGACAATGCACGGGCGAGGGAGATAGAAGCTCGTCTGGAGAAAAACGATAACTGAACACGGAGGTATTTATATGTATAACGATATCAGACTTGAAAAAGGCCTTTACAATCTCAGCGGAAGAACTTTCACGGCGGCTCTGGAGGAGCTTGATCCGTCGGCGGCTTATGCAGGGACTCCGCTCGAAAAGCTCGACGCTTTTGAGAGACAGCTCAAAAGATTCAATATCCGCATAGCCGGTCAGGACTGCGACTGCGTGGAGAAGTTCTTCTCGACGACAGAAACAGCCGTACTCTTCCCGGAATTCGTCAGCAGAAGCATCAGAAAGGGATTTGACGAGACTGTCCTCAATGCGATGTGTGCCGCTAAGACGGTTTGTGAGAGCAGTCAGTATCTCGGCTGTACGCTCACGGAGACTGACGAATATGCTCCCTCGGACGAGGCAGAGCCGCTTCCGGGTTCGGCTGTGAGGGAGAGTGCGGCGGCTACTGTTCTCGAAAAATTCGGCAGAGTCATCAGTGCTTCATATGAGGCTGTACGCAGACAGAGACTTGATGTATTCGGGATAATGCTCAGAAGCATCGGCGTGAGACTTGCGAACAGCGTGGTGAAGAAAGCCGTTTCAGTCCTTGCGGAAGATGCGGAGGAGATAGAGGTAACTTCGCTCACTTATGACGGACTTGCGAAGCTTTACGGTGCATTTGAGGCTTTTGATATGACGGCTGTGATAGCTTCACCTCAGTCAGCATCGACAATTGCAGCAATGGAGCAGCTTTCGGATACTGCGGCTAATGCGGACGGAAAGCTGATACTTCCTTTCGGCTCGGAGCTTATCAAGACATCGGCGGCTGATGATGATAAGCTTATAGGAATTGACAGGGATTTTGCACTGGAGTTTATCACGAGTACGGATCTTGTGATAGAGACAGATAAGCTGATAGACAGACAGCTTGACCAGATGACGGTGTCGGTGACTTGTGGGTTCAGGAAGATAACGGGAGATGCGGTCAAGGTGCTGAAGATCACAGGATAAGAAAAAAAGAAAAAAGAAAAAAATAAAAAAACGGCGAAGCCGTCATAATGGGAGTCAAGGGGGATAATATCCTCCTTGCAGGGGTGAGCGAGGGGACAGAGTCCCCTAACAAGGTAGTAAAGCGAGCGAAGCTACGCTTTACGGCTGGTCTGGACTTACTGAGCCTGAAGCCGGACAAACTTCAATTTCATAATTCATAATCAAGGTGTCCCTGACAGGACATATTTAAAAATGTAGGGGCGGCGGTAGGTTACTCTTCTTGAGTGTCAGTAAGTCCAGACCAGCCGCAAAGCATCGCTTCGCTTGCTTTGCTACCTCTTTAGGTGGACTCCGTCCCCCTCGTTCACCCCCTGCAAAAGGGACATTGTCCCTCTTGACTCCCATTATGCGGCTTC
>CADBQF010000368.1 GCA_902796705.1 Ruminococcus flavefaciens | reverse complement strand
CTAATATCGAAAAGATCGCATTCACTGTTACTATATATGACGCAGAGAACCGCAAGCAGAACTTCGGTCAGGTAAGCAACGCATTCATCAGGATCGTGAACAACGATACAGGTGAGGAGCTTATCAGATACGACCTTGCAGAGGATTTCTCTATCGAGACAGCAGTTGTTGTCGGCGAGCTTTACAAGCACAACGGCGAGTGGAAATTCAACGCTATCGGCAGCGGTTTCCAGGGCGGTCTTGCAGCACTTTGCGGATACTACGGTATCAACGCAGGTTGATTTAAGGAGGTAATTTATCATGCCAGTTAGTCTTAGTAAAGGACAGAAAGTAAGTCTCACAAAAGGAAATCCCGGTCTCCAGAGAGTCGTTGTAGGCCTCGGCTGGGATACGAACGCATTCGATACAGGCGGAGCTTATGACCTCGATTCATCAGCTTTTCTCCTCAGCGATGCCGGAAAAGTTACAAAGTCAGAGGACTTCGTATTCTACGGAAACCTCAAACACCCGTCAGGCGGCGTTACTCACATGGGTGACAACCTCACAGGTGCAGGCGACGGCGACGACGAGCAGATCAAGGTAGACCTCTCGAAGATGCCTCCGGAGCTTACAAAGATCGCTTTCACTGTAACTATCCATGAAGCTGAGCAGAGAAACCAGAACTTCGGTCAGGTAAGCAACGCTTACATCAGGATCTACAACGAGGACAACGGCGAGGAGCTTCTCCGCTATGACCTCGGTGAGGATTTCTCTATCGAGACAGCCGCTGTTTTCGGTGAGCTTTACAAGCACGGCGACGAGTGGAAGTTCAACGCTATCGGAAGCGGCTATCAGGGCGGACTTGCTGCTCTGTGCAATTACTACGGCGTAGAAGTAGAATGATCTGA
Source organism: Ruminococcus flavefaciens (assembly GCA_902796705.1). Taxonomy (GTDB): domain Bacteria; phylum Bacillota; class Clostridia; order Oscillospirales; family Ruminococcaceae; genus Ruminococcus; species Ruminococcus flavefaciens_W. The sequence goes on along the minus strand of CADBQF010000368.1, from coordinate 2,606 downwards.
AAGAGGTTATCGATTATATGGCAGTTAGTTTACAAAAGGGACAGAAAGTCAGCCTCACAAAAGGCAATGACGGTCTTTCACAGCTCATAGTTGGTCTCGGCTGGGATCAGGCTGAGAAGCCGAAGGGACTTTTTGCCCGCAAGCCGAGAAATATCGACTGTGATGCATCGGCTATACTTCTCAGGAACGGACACTTTGTCGGAAAGAAGGATATCGTTTATTTCGGTCATCTTTCACATGAATCCGGTGCTGTTATCCACAAGGGAGACAACCTCACCGGCGAGGGCGAGGGCGATGACGAGCAGATCTTCGTTGACCTTTCGAGAGTTCCTGCTGACGTTGACAGAATAGTTATCGTTGTCAACATCTATCAGGGTGCAGCAAGAGGTCAGCACTTCGGAATGATAAGAAATGCCTTCATCAGGATAATGGACGGCAGAAATAATTCCGAGATGCTCAGATACAACCTTACCGACGACTACTCCGGTATGCTCGCTATGCTTTTCGGTGAGATATACCGCAACGGTACTGAATGGAAATTCAACGCACTCGGTCAGGGTACAGGCGATAACAATATCGCTGAACTCGCAAACAGATTCGTATAATAAAACGGCGGAGACCTTTCTCATGAGAAGTCTCCGCCGTATCTATATTATGAAATTGATATCCCCTGACAGAATGCCCGCAGAGAGCGTCCCGTCAGGGGAAAATTATGCCATAGTTTCAGATAAGGTCATTATTCTGTCAGTTCTGATGCCGGACTACTCCGTATTCGTCGTCAAGGCGGTAGTACGGGCAGGCGTAGTTCGTTCCCTGCAAAAAGCGGTACATCTCGTCCTCGTCGAGATTCACTAGACATACATAGCAGTCATAGTCCTCGTCATAGGCGTAGTTCGTGCAGGTCTCGCAGTTTGTCGCTGTTTTCTTCTCCATGTCAGATATCCTCCATAGAGAGCGTTGCGACGGCGTTGAGGCTCTCGTCTGCCGTTATGCCGGCAAGGAAATTATAGCTTCCCTGACAGGCTATCATAGCACCGTTGTCGCCGCAGAGCTTTTTCTCCGGCATATAGAACTCAAAGCCGTTCCTTTCGCAGGCTTCGGAGAGAGCTGCACGCACGCCTGTATTAGCGGAAACTCCGCCGGCGAGTGCGACTTTTTTATATCCGAGAGCTTTTGCGGCACTTATCGTCTTCTCGGTGAGGATATCGGAGATAGTGTATTGCAGGCTTGCGGCAAGGTCGTTCCTGTTGATCTCCGTGCCTTTCTGCTGAGCATTGTGGAGCATATTTATAACGGAAGTCTTGAGTCCGGAGAAGCTGAGGTCGAACTCGCTCCCCTCGACTGTCGGGTGAGGAAGCCTGAAAGCCTTCGGATCGCCTGTCTTTGCGGCATTGTCGATATGGACTCCGCCCGGATACGGGAATCCCATAGCTCTCGCACATTTATCGAAGCATTCTCCGGCGGCATCGTCACGGGTGCGTCCCACTACCCTGAATTTCGTATAGGAGAGGACTTCTATGATATGGCTGTGTCCGCCGCTCGCCACAAGACAGAGGTACGGCGGTTCGAGTCCGGGATATGTCAGGTAATTCGTGGCGATATGTCCGGCTATGTGATGCACCGGCACGAGCGGCTTCCCTGCTGCAAGGGCAAGTCCCTTCGCAAAATTCACACCGACGAGCAATGCCCCGATAAGTCCCGGTGCGAACGTTACGGCTACTGCATCGATATCTTCAAGCGTGACGGAAGCGTCTGCAAGTGCCTGCTTCACTACGCCGAGGATATTCTCACAGTGGCGGCGTGAAGCTATCTCCGGAACGACTCCCCCGTATTTCCTGTGTTCTTCTATCTGAGTGGAAATGACTGAGGAACGTATCGTCCGGCAGTCAGCGACGATGCTTGCGGCTGTCTCGTCGCATGAACTTTCTATTCCAAGTATAAGCATTATTCAAAACCTCTTTTTTACTTCCTGTCTGTCAGGTCAAGTTTCATGACTACCGCATCTTCCTCCGGATCGGAATAGAACCGCCTGCGGACGGAAATGCGGCTGAATCCGCATTTTTCATACAGAGCTGCTGCCGGAGCGTTTGAAGCTCTCACTTCGAGAAAGACGCTCTCCGTATCGTCCGGGATAAGGTCAAGGAAACCCTCGATGAGCATTTTCCCCAGACCTCTCCGGCGGTACTCCTCCGAAACGGCAACAGTTGTGATATCGGCTTCACCGGCTGCATGATATCCGGCAAAAACGGCAGCGACTTTTTCTCCGTCGGGGATATACAGAACGTACCCTATAGCTTTTTCTGCCTCCGAGCGGAAAGACTCCGGCGACCAGCCCTCGCTGCCGAGATATGCCCTGTCCAGCTCTGACATCTGTGCGAATATCTCATCGGGAGTCTCTGCGGAAGCTCTTATGACTTCATACATATATATCAGCCTTTCGCATCATACCAGCTATGACCGGTATGGACATCGACTGCAAGTTCAACTTTCAGCTTGCAGACGTTCTGCATCTCTTCACGGAGTATCTGCGAAGCCTTTTCAGCCGACGACTCGTCAGCTTCTATGATAAGTTCGTCGTGTACCTGCAAGATGAGCTTAGCATCGGG
>CADBQF010000367.1 GCA_902796705.1 Ruminococcus flavefaciens | reverse complement strand
CGTCCCGTCAGGGGAAATTTTACGCTGAAAGTTTTAGGAAGGGAGTTTGAGGGAGAACCCTTTTTCAAAAGGGTTTTCCCCAATAGAAGACATAAACTTCTTTATAAGGAACGAGTCTAAAGAGTATCCCTGATAGAAGTGCATTATTTTTCGTCAGCTTCGTGGAGACCGGCTTTTATGCCGGACATTATGATCTCACGGGCGGCTATTGCCTGCTCTTTCGTGAGAGGCGGAGTGTCGGCAAGGGTGTATTTTATCCCAAGCTCCTCATACTTCCGCTTCGCCATATCGTGATAGGGCAGAACGTCAAGAGCCTTGAGATTTTTCAGCGTAGAAAGGAACTTTCCGAGCCTGAAAAGTTCATCTTTGTCATCAGTGATACCCGGAACGACAACGTGCCTTATCCAGACCGGGATATCAAGATCACGAAGATGCCCGGCAAATGCAAGGATATTTTCATTCGGCATACCGGTCAGCTTTCTGTGTTCGTCACTGTCGATGTGCTTTATGTCGAGCATTACGAGGTCGGTATATTTCAGGACTTCATCGATGAGCGAATGATCCTGCGGATCGTAGACAGCGGCGGAAGTATCGATGCAGGTGTGAACGCCCTCCGCTTTTGCCGCTGCAAAGAACTCGGCAAGAAATTCCGGCTGGGCGAGCGGTTCTCCGCCTGTGACGGTTATCCCTCCCGATTTGAGGAACTCCTTATACGAGCGGTACTCAGCCATAAGCTCTTCGACCGTCTTTTCAGTGCCTTTTGCGAAATCCCATGTATCGGGATTGTGGCAATATCTGCATCGCAGAGGGCAGCCCTGAAAAAACACTACATAGCGTACTCCCGGCCCGTCAACAGTCCCGAAGCTCTCAGTAGAATGTATTCTTCCCTTCATTCAGTCCACCTCTGTTCAGCATATTCGATGAGTAATTTTTTGTCATTCGGAAGTTTTTCATCTATGACAAGGGAGAGCATCTCACGCAGGGCCTCCCCTATCGCTTTTCCTTTGAGTCCGATAGCCTTGATGTCATCTCCGGAGACAGCGAGGTTTGCCATTCCTCGGCATTCATCGGCGGCGATTATGCGTTTTCCCTCCCTGATGAAGCGGTCGAACATTGCGTTTTCCTCACGCACGAAATCGTGTTTGGCGGAGTTGTCGCATTTTTTGAATCTCATCAGCTCGAAGAAAAGCTCGTCCCCTATCTCCGACATCAGCCTTTTGCAGTCATTTATGCCGATGATCCTTCTGCTGTGGCGGGCGATAAGGTCGCAGGCGAAAGCTGTCGAACGCTTGTCGTAGTGCATACGCCGCATTATCTTCCCTGTCATTTCAGCACCGACTTCGTCGTGGCCTTTGAAATGGCCTCTTCCTGTCTCGTCAAAAGTCGCACAAACAGGTTTTGCAATATCGTGGAAAAACAGCGACCTGCGAAGCATGAGATCATCAGCCGGTGCGGAATCCACAGCTCTGACGATATGCTCCCAGACAGTATACTTGTGGTAGGGACTGTGCTGGTCGAAGCCGACACACGGAGCAAATTCCGGTATGACTTCCACTATCACATCAGAGAAGCGGAGCAGCACATCGATGCAGTTGATGCCGCATATCAGCTTGTCTATCTCGTCACGTATACGCTCGGCGGAGATATTTTTCAGCAGCGATCTCATCGAAATAACGGCAGATGCGGTCTTTTCCTCTATCTCAAAGCCGAGCTGCGAGGAAAATCTCATCGCACGCAGGATCCTCAGAGCGTCCTCGGTGAATCTCTTTTCCGGCTCACCGACGCAGCGAATGGTCTTATTTCCGATATCATCTTTTCCGCCGAATGGATCGATGATAGTTCCGTCAAGTCCCATAGCCATAGCATTGACTGTCAGGTCACGCCTTGAAAGGTCGGCGGTGATATCCTTTGTGAAAGTCACGCTGTCAGGGCGGCGGAAATCGGAATATTCTCCGTCTATGCGGTATGTAGTTATCTCAAATGGTATACCGTCTGTGACGACGGTAACAGTTCCGTGCTTCATGCCGGTGAGTATCATCTTTTCTCCGCTGAAAACTGAAATGATCTCCTCCGGAAGTGCATCAGTAGTTATATCGATATCGTGGCATTCTCTGCCCATTAGCATATCCCTTACACAGCCGCCGACGAAATAGGCTCCATAGCCGGAAGCAGCAAGCTTTTCAGCCGTCATGCGGGCTTTTTCAAAGAGTATGCTGTTCATGATATTACCTCCTTAAAAGCACGGACATCACAGGAGCATATCAGTATTCTCCCCAGTACGAGTCGTCATAGCCGTAGTCGTAGCCGTAATCGTACCCGTAATCATAGTCATAGCCATAACCGTAATCATAATCGTAGCCGTAGTCGTAGCCGTAATCATAATCGTAGTCATAGTCGTATTCATAGTCATATCCGTAGTCGTTGTTGTAATCCTCGTCGCCGCCTGCAACGTATCCCCATTCAGAGGAACTGTCGTCGCTCTCTGAAGATGAATCTGTACCTGACGGGGCAGCAGAAGGATCAGCCTGACGTGCGGCATTGAGATCGATCCAGCCGTCAGAGATGAGCTTGCCCCACTTGTTGCCGTCGCTGTCAACAGCTTCCTGAACGATAGTGTAGCTTCCCCTGTCGGTGATCGTCATAATGACATCGTTATCATATCCGGGGCCGGAGTACACGTTGAGTGCAGGGTTTGCGAGTTTGAGTACGTACTCCTTGAATTCAGTATCAGCAGGAACAGTCGTAGTAGATGAAGAAGTATCAGTGCTTGTCTCTGTTGTTGTCTGTGTGGAAGCAGCAGCATCGTTCTTGCTCTCCTCGGTGACTACCTTTTTGGAGGAGTTTTTGGAAGCCTTCTTTGAGCCGCCGTCATCGTCTTTTGAAAGGAAGTGAGCACCGCAGGCACTCACACCGGTGAGGATAACAGCAGAAGCAGTTATCACAAGGACTTTTCCGAGTCTTGTAAGTTTATTGAATTCCATATCATACCTCAATATTTCTGTTGAAATACCCATGCGGGCATAATTGCATAAGCAGCCGTAACTGCACATATCACTTATATTATACCTTTTTCGGCAGCTAATGTCAACTATTTCTTTTAGAACCTGTCCACACTTTAAAATATATGTATTGACAATAGCGAAGCATAGTGTTATAATTATTACCAATATGTTATATATTTTTTACAGAAAGGCACTGTAGTTATGAAAAAAACGCTCTCTTTTCTATTGATACTTGCAATGACATTTTCTGTTACTGCTTGCAGGAACAACGATGCAGGCTCTTCGCAGCCGGAAAGGTCTCTCAGCTCGGAGGCCGCTGAAAATGTTCAGCCAAAGAATGCTTCTCCCACAAAGCTCACTAATAAAATGACCGATTTGGAACTTCAGTACGTGGACAAGCACGAACTCACCCTGCTGGACGAATTTGAAATGCCAAATACCGATCCTCAGGCTGAACATGAGGTGAGCATTGAATTTATCCGTGGCGATACGGAGATCACCCGGAAATATTTTGAAGAAAACCGTGACCTTTTCACCGATGAGGAATACGCCCACGAGATGAAAAAACTCCAGAAGAGAGAGGAAAAAGGCGATGATGACCTTATACCGCTCACCGCTGTTGTTGACGGGTTTATCCTGCCGTTTAATATCCCCGGTGAAGATGATTTTTCTGACGGCGGTTCATACTGGTTCACTACGCTCAGTTATGAGAACGGCGAGCCGGAAGAGGTAAAAAAATCATTCTTCTCGTTTGAGGAATATCTGGATTATATCCGTGACGTGGAAGCCGAATGCGGTTTTCCCGAAGAACAGATCGAAGCAGAAGTCCTGTTTATGCAGATCGCATACGATGCCCTGAAAAGCGGTGACTATGAGGCTCTTCCCGAAGGTTCAGTTGACAGGAGCGATGATTCGCACATCTTCCGTGCAGTCTACAATAATTACAGGAGCGAATGGGAATACGACCGTGAAGCCGTTGAAGCTATAAAAGACAGCGTTGACGAGATAAGCATTTACGATGAGGAACTCGGAGGAAGCTTTACAGTCCATGTGACGCTCCCGCCTGATTATGACAAGGACAAGACCTATCCCGTT
>CADBQF010000366.1 GCA_902796705.1 Ruminococcus flavefaciens | reverse complement strand
GTATATTCAGATGATACAGAAAGGATAGTCCCGGTAGCACTGAGGATGCTCTTCTTCCTCTCCGGCGTATTCTATCCGATAGATACGAAGTTCGGCACAGACGAAGCTCATATCATGCTTCTGCTCAATCCCGTAGCGACAACGCTCACCGATGTGAGAAATTCGCTCATTTACGGAAGTGACTGCCACTGGTATCAGCTCGGCTTGCAGACAGGCATAGCATTCGTGCTTGCCGTTATCGCTCTCATCGTCATAAAGAAGAAAGAGAGCCAGTACATCAAGGTCGTTTAAGGAGAGGTGGATATGTCAACAGCTATCACAGTAAATGATGTTCATCTCAGATACAGGAACGATGATAAACACCGCCTCTTCCACAGGCGGAAAAAGAGAGAGGAAGTCCTCAAAGGCATAAGCTTTGAAGTCGAAGCAGGCGAAGTGGTCGGCATCATCGGCCCGAACGGAAGCGGCAAATCGACCGTAATGAAAGTCATCGCCGGACTGATGAGTCCCGATAAGGGAAGCGTGGAGCTGTACGGCAATTCAGTCTCGCTCCTCGCACTCGGTATAGGCTTCCACAACGAACTCAGCGGAAGGGACAATATCTACCTTTCCGGAATACTCATGGGCTACTCTAAAAAAGAGATCGAAAAGAGATACAAGGATATAGCAAATTTCTCCGAGCTTGGCGAATACCTCGATAAACCCGTAAGGACTTATTCGAGCGGTATGAGGTCGAAGCTCACTTTTTCGACAGCAGTAAATCTCAAAGCCGATATCATGCTCATAGATGAGGTCTTCTCCGTAGGCGATATGCGTTTCAGGAAAAAGAGCAGGGCTGTCATGGAGGAAATGATACAGGAAGACGATATGACCGTTCTCATGGTATCGCATAACCTCGAAGAGATAAGGAAGATGTGCCGCAGAGTCATCTGGATCGAGGACGGACAGATCAAGGATTCCGGCGATACAGAGACCGTCCTCAAAGCCTATTACAAGAGCATGGCGGACAATGTGTCGAATATCAACTTCCTCGAAGCACCTACAGTTGAGATAATCCCCGAAGACGGAAAAGTCCACCTTAGCTGGACTCATGTAGAGAATGCGACTGACTACAGGATATACCGCAAGGACGACCTCGCCGGTTCACGCTGGGCTCAGATCGCAGACGGCTATGAGGAAACAGAATTCTTCGATGTACCGCCTTCAACTGATATATCCTACAGATACACCGTCCGTGCAAGAACGAACAACGGCAGACACGATATATGGAGCGAGTTCATTCCGTCTGACCTTGTTCGTATGTATGAGGACGGAACAGTAAAAAAAGAAACAGAAAGACTCGTCGCTCCAGCTATCCCGGAGGTGGAGCTCACCGTTGATGCTGAGGGCATACGCCTCGACTGGGACAAAGCGGAGAATGCCGTTGATTACCGCATCTACCGCAAGGACGTTTTCCCCGGTTCGTCATGGCATCAGATAGCTGACAGATGCACCGATAATTTCTATACCGACGTGCCGCCGTCAGATACCGACGAGTATATGTATACAGTCCGTGCAAGGGCATCATCAGGCATACGTGAGGCATGGAGCGAGTATATCCCTGCCGGCCCGGTAAGCATGGAAATGACATCAGCCGATAATGAAGAAGGAGATGAGGAAATGGATGTGAATTCATTTATGCCGCTCTCTGTTCCGGAGGTAACAGCAGAAGTACGTGGAGATTCCGTTCACCTTAGCTGGGACGAGATCGAACGTGCCGATGATTACAGAGTATTCAGACGTGAGAGGAAAAAAGGCTCACGCTGGCAGATAATTGCAGATGACTACAAAGAGACATCGTTCGACGACGATATCTCAGAGACAGGCGATATTTTCTACTATACAGTCCGTGCAAAGGCAGATACCGAAAAGGGCAGGGTATGGAGCGAATTTGAGATAGCCGTACCTGTCGTTTCAGACGAGACAGCTCCGGCAACGGAGGATATCTTCGAAGTTCAGGAGAGTCCTGCTGAGGAGATCACGGCTGATAACAGCGATATCAATGAAGAGCAGAAGAGCGTTCCGGTAAAATCCGCTCCGGCAGAAGAAAAAGCTCCGGAGGAAAAAGAAACTTCCGCTCCGGCAGAAGCTATCGAAGCTTCAAAGTCAGGCTCAGGCGTTCACATAAGCTGGACAGCGGCGGAAGATGCGATGAACTACAGG
>CADBQF010000365.1 GCA_902796705.1 Ruminococcus flavefaciens | reverse complement strand
GGGAAGCGAATAATTTCCGTTGTCGATATTGGATTGAAGTTCTTCACAGAGGTCGAGCATATATGCTATCGCTTCCGGGAGCGGATCATTCATTAGATGACAGATAATGATATCCCTTGCATCTGACAGAAGCGAATAAAGTTCCTCATCACAAGCAGAAGCTTCCTCATCAGGTATCTCTTTTTCAGAAATGGAGAAGTCACTCGTCAGGATAAGCTTTGCGGCTTCTTCACAGGACATACCGATGCCGCCCTCTTTGACATCTCCGAACCATTCAAAATATCTTGGGTGATCGCTGCATATCTGACAAAGATGCTCCTCTCCGAGTTCTGTAAATATATCGCACAGATTCTCACTGTTGAGAAACGGACATCTCTCATGTTCAGTCAGGGTGAAACAGCCGCCGGAGATGCTGTCTTTAAGTCTTTGTCCGAAACTTCCGGATATACTGCTGTAATAAGCAAGTGTATCTTCATCGATATCTATTTCCCAGCCGATACAGCAGTTATCGGTGCATTTTCCGGCAATGCAGCGGAAATCATCACAGTAGCCGGGATAGCGGTATATCATTTTTCAGACCTCCTTGATGATACTGACAGTATCATTTTTCTGTATCTGTCACAAGTTTCTGCTTCATTAGGATAAGGTCAAATACATCGATGATGCCGTCCTCCGTAAAGTCAGCGGCTTCGTAATCAGCAGGCACGTTCTCCGGTGAAGCGAGGACTTTTTTCTGGAGCAGAACTGCATCTGCGATATCGAATTTATCATCGCAGTTCACATCTCCGTTTATAGCAGTGAACGGAGTCCAGTATGTTTTCAGCCAGTCTTTCCTGAGCTGAGCATATGTTCTTACGAGTCCGACCGATTCCATGAAGTCCTTTCCGCTCGATGAACCGAAAACGCAGTATTTTGCACCGCCGTATGTATGCCAGCGTGCATTGTTCATCTCTGCCGAGCCGGATATCTGAGTAGCCATATCAAATATATATGCGTCCTTTCCGGCAAGGTGATCAAGTGCCGGATAGAAATCACGGAGATATATGCGTGCAGTATCCCTGACGAATGAACGGTTTTTATAGAGTTTTCCTATCCAGCTTATGCCCTCTGTAGGCCGCTCGCTGTCATTGTAGCCGCTTATCGGGAAATATGCGGCGAACAGCTCTGCCGTCCAGCCGGAATAGCCTACCTCTCCGTCAGAATTTCCTCTTGCGGCAGGGAAACAGCCGTATGCGAAATCAAAATCCCATGCCGGCCCGAAGTGGAGTTTTCCGTCGCCTGTCAGGTCTGAATCTTTCCACATATAGAAACTGGTATATGTCGCATCGATGTTCTTGCTTATCTCCTGTATAAGATAAGCTCTTATGAGCGAGTCCATATCGATATAATCGCTGTAGTGCTTTCCTTTTGAATTATATCCCGTATCGGAATAAATGGCATCTTCCATATCCTGAACGAAACCACGGATATATTCCACCTGAGCCTTTGAAGCATATTCAGGCCCGTCTATCTCGACAGGCTGTCCACGGGAAGTTATGAAACCGCTGTCTGCTTTGTAGCCGTATCTTGTCCATAGCTGCATCTGGAGAAGATATCCTCCTGTTATATCAGCCGGATCGTTCGGGATATCGTAGTATTTATAGCTGTTCTCGATATAATCAAAGATACTGTCAGCACCGACAACGGCTCTCGGAAATTCCTTTAAGTCTTTGTTGTTGATATCTTCTGTGGCTTCTTCAAGGTCACGGATATTCACACGGTTCTTCTGTATCTGGACTTTTTCATATAGCTGGTACGTACCACGGTATGAACCGTCAACATAGAGGTCAACGAACGTTGAATCCATGACACATTCCATGCCGGCTTCTTTGCAGAGTTCTTCGGTGAATTTGTTACGCATCATGGAATGGTCGAGGTAATTGGCGAGCAGCACCCATTTTTTAGCTTTGCCAAGACCGAAAAGATCGGCTTTTGACGGGAGCTTGAAATTATATGATTTCTTCTTGCTGTAATCCCATGAGGAATTTCCGTGAGCCGAAAGCTTTGGTATCTCACCTTTGTAGACAGTCTTTCCGTCAGGCGTTAGCATGAGAGCTGTAGCGGATTCGTCGAGCCAGCGGTTATTGTCGAGAGCATCGATGCTTCCGCTTTTTGTTGAGAGAAAGATACAGCCGATATCTGACTGCATTATTTTCAGTTTTCCGCAGTCTGTATCACCGACTTTTATTTCAAATTCATCATCATCGGTTATCATGGAAAACAGCTCGCCCGATTTGACAGGAGTTCCGTTGAGATACAGTGTATCATCAGCTTCATAATTGATAGTAAGCGAAGAAACGTCAGCCATTGCCGGCAGGAAAATATAACGGCAGTCCTCCCATTCGCTGTACCACCAGTCTGTATGCCATGCAGTATCAGCGAGAGTTCCGCTCACGTTCAGAGAGCTGACAGGTATATTTTCATATATGAGAGTTTCTTCTGACTGCGTATCTCCGTCAGCATAGGCTATTGTCCCGGATACAGGCAGAACAGAAGGAACGGTGCATATCATGGCGGCAGAAAGTATAAAGCTTAAATTTTTTTTTGATCTTGTCATTATGTCATCACCCCAAAATAATATACTATCATTATATTACAATGCGTATTCCATGTCAAGTCTCGGTAAACAACAAAAGGCGGTGCATAAACACACCGCCATGATGATCTGTCCTCATCAAAATAAATACAAACCCGTTCCTTTCCGTGCAGATAGAAAGGATCATTTAATAATACGTTCTCATTATCCGACGAGCATTCCTTTAAGGACTAAAAGGTCGAATACATCGAGAACATCATCTTTGCAAATATCACCTGCCTTCCAGTCTGCAAGATCAGTTGTCCTTCCGACAATAAAGTTCTGTAGAGCAACTGCATCTGCAATGTCAAATATACCATCGCCATTCACATCTCCGGTAATTCCCGGCTGTTCAGGCGTAGTTGTTTCTTCGATATCTCCCGCACCGATAGTCGTTTCGTCCATAGTGCCGCCGTCGATCTCAAACTCGGCTTTGAGCTTTGAAGTATCGGTCTCAAGGATATAATTTCCTGACGGGATATACGACAGTTCCGGATTCGTTTCAAAGTCCGGGTACTTGTTATTATTTGAAACGACCTGATCTATCGACGACACAACAGTACCTGTCGTCTCATGTTCGCAGTTCACGAATGAATCGTTAAGGCTCTTGATAGCACCGCCTGACTTGATGACAGTGCAGTCGTCGCAGTTTTCAAAGAGATTGTACTCCGAGAAGAAATACGAATTTGCACGGGAATCCTGACCTACATCTGTCTGATGCTCGTAGATATTGTTATAGATATGTATATTCGCCTGTCTTGCGAGCGGGCCTCTTGCGGCACAGTCTTTCCAGTAATTGTTGTGGAAACTTATATTGTACTGGAGATTGCTGTCATTAGCTCCGACGAGATTCGTCTTATGATAGCCTTCGTAGTAGTTATAGCTGTTGGTGAAATACTGTCCACGCTTGAAATCGCACGCACCGTCACCCTGTTTCTTATCAGATTCAGCAGGCTTTTCGATATTCGGAACGTAGAATTCATTGTTGTGTATCCAGCATCTTTCAACTGAAGCCGTAACTACACCGTTCACCTGAACGCCCTCCATGCCCACAGCATCTTCCGGAACATTTCTGAATGCGAGATTTCTGACTTCAAAGCTCTTTCCGAATTCCGGAGCGGATTCTTCACATATGAAGTGAAGTCCCCAGCCATTGATGCAGGCATCTGTTCCGATACCTTCAATGGTGATATCCTTACCGGATCTCATTCTTGCCATAAAGCCGTTATCGCCTTTCAGTCCGCCGAAATCAGTCGTATTGTAAGCGGTCAGGCCATAAGGAGCTGTGACATTTCCGACGATACGGATAACGAGCGGAGTGCCGTCTTCGGCAAGCTTTTTGATTATATCGCTGTTAGTATTAACGACTGTACTGCCGCCGGAAGTTTTTCCTCCGCCAGCGTCCTGACCGGCGGAATTAAGGATATTTCCGATACCTGTAACAGTCGTTCCGTCCTTTGAAGTCACGGAAACTGTGTCCTTGTTTTCATCGGTAACGTAAATGACCTTTGCATTCGGCTTGAGTTCTCCGCTGTCAGTGTAAGCACCCACACCCTCGGTATAATTGAAATGAGCATAGCCTGAACGGTCCTGAGCAGTCACTTCGATGCCGCTCTTTGTGAGATCGCCGACTGAAGTCGTGAGAGTTACTGAGTATGTTCCGGATTTAAGTCCGGGGATATCCACACGCAGACCTTTGTCTGTATCTCTTGCAAGATATTTCAGGTCTTCGTCAGATAATTTTCCGCTCGATGCACCGCTGTAGGAAACTCCGGTAACATCGGAACGGCTGATGCCTGACACGACAAGATAGAGCATCTCGTTCCAGCCGCCGGCACTTTCGACTTTCACACTGCTTACAGCGGCAGAAACCGTCATAACAGTGTCATCACCTCTGAGGAGCTTTCCGCTGATGTTTCCTGCTGTCACAGAAGCTGTCACAAAAGCAGCCGAAGCAAGAGCAGCGATCCTCTTTTTCATAATGTTATTCTTCATAATTTTTCCCCTTTGTGTTATGATATTATTAAACACATACATTTTCAACAGTTATAATTTTACCGCAGATGATATATTTTTACAATGACAGATAATACTGAATAACTGATATTTTATGCTTGTAAAATCTCTTTATTAACACAATATTACGCTTTTATGAATTGTATTGCTTTTATCCATAAAAAAATACCGCCCGAAGGCGGCAAACATCATATAGTTCATAATTATGATAGAAATTCATCCCATGTTAGAACCTGTCCACATAGGGTGAATGTACGGATTTTCAGGCATAATTTTGTCGGTGGCAAGGCAAAAATCCGCCGACGGGCTGTCG
>CADBQF010000364.1 GCA_902796705.1 Ruminococcus flavefaciens | reverse complement strand
ATATGTGCCTGAGACAGTCAGTCTGCCGCCGTTCTTCTTTCCGTTCGTCGGGAAGCCGACAAGTGTGATATCGTCGCCGTTTCCGCTCATATACTGTGCGTAATTCAGCGAGAATCCGTCGATAGGGAGCTCTGTTGTGAGCTGCATATCTCTGCCGAACCATGTATCACGGTCAGTATAATAGGCATCTACTGCTTCGGGGCCGTCATATCCTTTATCCGGCTGCGGGACTTCGTCAACGAAACGGTTGCAGAATTCAAGGACTTTCACGAAATCGTCGCTGTCAAAATTACACTCTGCTTTTTCGTAATCGATAAGTCCCTCAAGAACGGGAGTCATTTTCATGAGCATCTCATATTTGTCTTCTCCGTCATAGAGATGTGTTGCAGTATCAGGTGCATTATCAAAGAATTCTATCATCTCATCGAGAGTCCATGTGGATCTGTCCCAGTATTTGCTTTTTACTGCGATGCTTGAACAGGTGAACGTTATCGGAAGAGTGTACAGCTTTCCGTCAGAGGCTTTTATTGATTCAACAATGCCGGGAATGATGTCATCACGCTTTACCTCGTTATCTCCGTCAAGGAACTGGTCGAGATCAGCTAAAACACCTTTTGAGAGAAGTCCCTGATAAGACACATAATCAACACCGTAGATAAGATCGGGAGCCTCTCCTGCCGAGATATCGTCCAGTATCTCTTTTTGCAGGCTTTTGATGTACTGATCGTAGTCGAGATCGGAAGCGTATGCGTCTGTATCAGCACCGTATTCCTTTACGCTCACACGATAATTTTCGTTCAGACGATTGAACTCGTTGACAGCAGACATAAGCTCATTCGGTTTATAGCCTACAACGCCTACTGTAACGACCTGTTTGTTTGAGAGTTCTGACGCATCACCGGGAACAAGCTTTACAAGTTCTTCATTGCAATATCCGTCTTTTTCTATGGTCGAATATACACCAGCGAACTCTCCGTTTCCGAGACTGCATATCTGTGAAAAGCGTTCAAGTCCGGAATTCTCCCAGTTGATGATCTCTTCCCTGCTGCCGTCATCACAAAGTCCGAACAGGCCGGTATCATTGACAAGGACAAGTCTGTATTTTCCATATCCGGCAAAAGACAGGAATTCCTCATCTGAATAAGTGCAGAAAGGTTCGTTTGAGACAGTGCCGTCTGTCAGATCGTAAAGTTCATATGTTATGCTGTCATAGTGTTCATATCCGTCGTCTTCGACCACAACGTTCGGGATCGCTTTTTCGATGATGATATTGCCGTCACGGTCTCTTAAAACTTCTATGCTATTGCCGTATTTGTCGGTGAACTGGAAATCCTCCTCGTCCTCTGCCGGCAATTCGTAGATCTTTGTACAGCTTCCGTCTTTTGCATTTATCTGATAGACCATGCGTCCCATTACCACAGCGTATATCATATCTCCGCTTGATTCAACTGAATTGAACCAGACATCACCGTATTCTGACAGAGCTTCCTGCGGGAACTCTACTGCACAGGAGGAAATGACGTGTCCGTTTTCGTCCCTGACAACAGCAAGATGTGATATGCTCACGTTCATGGAATAGGCTTCATAGTCATAGTTTTCCTCTATTCCTGTCGGAGGCTTCATTCCGCCGTGATCTTCAAGTCTGTAAAAAGACGTTCCGCTGAACTGCTGAATTATCGGGTAGAAATAATCGGCATCAGTACACTCCTGCGGGAACTCATATTCACGAAACGAGAAACTCGAAAGTGAATTATCAGTGAGATATTCCCTTTCATTATAATCATCGGCTGACTGATACTTTACAATGACCTCACCGTTTTCAGTTCTGGTGATAGAATCGACAGAGGTAATATCAGTGGGAGCTGAAACTGGTACCATTTTGTAGTAGCCTGTTATTGTCTGAACATTTACTGTTTCTGCAACTGCTGCCTTTGCATCGGTCGATTCAAATACCGGTGTATCGGTGGTGCTTGTGAGTTTCTTTCCGCAGGCAGTCATTGAAAGTCCTGATACGATCAGTGATAAAACGATCGGAAGTGCTAATAATTTTTTCATAATATGTCCTTTCTTCGGAGATGACGCTCATTCTGCGTCATACAAGTTCGATATCGCTTATCCTCCATTGTTCACCGTCCCATGAAAAATCGAATACATAGGACTTTCCGGCATCGATCACAGCAGAAAAATCATATTTTTCGTTATCTGTTATCTCCGGTTCGGAGTTCTT
>CADBQF010000363.1 GCA_902796705.1 Ruminococcus flavefaciens | reverse complement strand
CTTGTTTTGAGGTCGTCGTAATACTCTTTCGGGACTTCTATCTTATCGACAGCCGGATTATCGAGATACTTTTCAAACCGCTTTGACATGAGCCTGCTAAGGCATGAATCGGCATCTTTTCCGACAAATTTTGTCTGGACTGTCTCGATCGTTCCGTCTGCCCTGACTCTGACCTTATCGATGAACGGATCGTTCTTCCGGGCGATATTTACGCCTTTTTCGGAAAGCTTGTCACGCAGACCGGCAGGGATATCATCGGCCCGGTATGTCATATCTCCGGTGTGCTTTGCCTCCGAGATATAATTCTCTTTGGCAGTGCTTATGACTTCTGCCGCAAATCCTGCGTGCTGATTGAGGTTTGCCTTGCGATTCTCCGGAGATATCTTCCAACTGCTTATTTTCTTCAGACCGAGCGAATTACTGCCGTTCACTTCTTTGCCGTAATACATATCCTTTACAGTTCTGACAGCACCGGCTCTTACTTCCGGTGTTATCTCCACGCCTCTGAGTCCGAATGAATCTGTTATGCTTCTGTCAAAAGAAAGATTTTCCGGCCCAGAGAACGTTTTTCTCTCCGGTGAAAGCGAATCCTGAAAACTGCTGTGAAGAGAACGCATTCTTTCTCCAATATCGACGGCTTTCTGCTCAAATGTATTTTTTTCTATCGCATCAAATGTATGTGTCATATTCATTCCCCCTGATAAGTCATCATACTGCAAATGCTGATGATCTCTTTTTCATTTTTGAATTTTGTTTTCTGTGATATTATAGATATAAGCTGTTCCGGCTGTTCGATCCTTTCAAGTTCGCTGTCCGTGATACCGAGAATACTTCTGATAAGCCTGCCGAGTTCGGGATATTCACTTTCTTCCCATATCATATATCCGCCGCATATCTCATATGATTCTATGGCGGAACTTAATATCCTGCGGTCTTTTCCTGAAATATCAAGAACACGGAGCGAACGGCTGAGCTTGTCTGTAGGTATGCTCTTTCCGCCGAGCCATTGTGTCATCATCATTCTGATAAGATCAGTACGTGCAGAACGGACGGTAGGTATCTCCTTTTTATTGCGGTAGATATACTTTTCCTCTTTTACGTTCGCCTTGTTTATCATAGTGAGAACGGGCTTTACCCAGTCATTCTGGTATACTACGGCGACACCTCCGGGAAGTTTGGCTATCTCGTTCACCTGTTCTTCCGTAAGTCCCATTGATCTGCCGACCGCTTCCCTGTCGTTTGCTTCGGGAGTGCGGAGTATCATTTTCGTATTGGTATTCTTTATAGCTGAAATATCTACAGATGACGGCGACTGGTCAACTATGATGAAGCCCTCTCCGTAAGTACGTATCTCTGCTATGGTATTGGTTATCATCTCGACAGATTTTCCCACTATTCCGGACTGTTCGCTTCCGGAAGTGTTTTTCAGCAGATTGTGAGCTTCTTCAAGTACAGTGATATGTGAACAGCCGCTGTTGCTCTGTGTTTTGGAATCTATCCTGTATTCATTCAGCATATAGACCATGAGTCCCATTATCAGCGATTTTGTCTCAGATGATTTTACACGGCTTATGTCAAGTATGCAGTTCTCGTCGAATATCTTTCTGTACGGAGTCTGCTCGTTCGTGAAGATGTATTTATTGAGTCCTACTGTGAGCGACCTTACACGGGTGAGCAATGCTCCACGATAATTTGATTTTATATCGGAAGCATAGTCAGATTCACTGATAAGCCTGTCAAGCTGTTCGGAAAGTATCTCAAAATCAGGATATTCCGGCTCTTCTCCCTCAAATACAGAAGAGCCAAGATCCCAGCCGATAGCTTCATATGATCTCAGCACCGCATCTTTGAAGAATGCAGGCATAGCATCATACATCGGCCAGCATACGCTGAATATCTCCACAAGTCCGTCGATATGCTCCAGAACGTGTATCGATGCCGGGAATCTGAAAGGATTTATATTTATAAGCTCTGCTATATCGGGATTGGTAGAGTATACGTTCACATCGTCCCAGTTTCCGAAAACGTCCTTGTATTCGCCCTTTGCAGGCTCAATGACAAGAAACGGTATCTTGTCAAGATGAAGCTCTGCAAGCATCTGATAGACTGTGTTGCTCTTTCCCGAACCTGTCGAGCCGGTAATGAAAGTGTGCATATTCAGGCTCCTGTTATCGAGTTCAACTGTCTTGTCTGTTATATGTCCGAGGTCGAAGACCTTGCCGAGCGTGAGATGCTCCAGCGGGCCGACCGCTTCTTTTTTGGCGAAAAGATCGTATTTGTATACCTCTTTTCCGAATTCAGCGTGTTCAACGACTGACAATCCCGGAACAGATGCACGGGGAAGTCCGAGATGAAGTCCGAGTTCCTTGCCGCTTATGGAAGTTGTGGCATTTGTGATTATACCGGCATCTTCGCTTTTTCCGTAGAAGAACAGCGGGTGGACATAGCGTGAGAGATATGTCATTATCTCATTGAAATTTCCGGCGGTATCCCTGTCGTTCACTCTCCATGAATTGATAGCGGACACTTCCCTGCCCGACCGTTCGCCGTTCATGAGTGAGCGGTAATTGCTCGCCGCTATCTCTGATGAAGACATATCATCGGAGATGAAATATCCGGCGATGTTCCACATTCCGTAGCTGTCGAATTCGTTGAGCCGTTCGAGCGACTCGTCTATATGTTTAAGGAGATCGATAACAGCTTTGTTTTCGTATGTAGATGTAGTGCTTGTAGAATCAGAAGT
>CADBQF010000362.1 GCA_902796705.1 Ruminococcus flavefaciens | reverse complement strand
TGTTACGCAGGCGATAACGCCGCATACAACGCCCTTTGCCATTACGATGCCGAGGTCAAGTCCGAGCGTGAAGCTCATGAAGCACATCGCAAGGAATCCGGCGACTGTCGTGAACGAGCTGCTGACTACTGATGTGACGGTATTTCCGATAGCGTTCGCCATAGCGAGCTTTTTGTTGCCGGGAGTGATCTTCTGCTGTTCCTTGTAGCTGTGCCAGAGGAAGATAGAGTAGTCCATTGTGACTCCGAGCTGGAGTACGAGTGCGAGTGCCTGCGTCAGGAACGATATCTCGCCCATGACGAAGTTAGTTCCGAGATTCCATACGATAGCCATTCCTATGCTGAGCATGAAGAATACCGGGATAAGGAAAGAATCCATTGAAAGCACAAGCACGATGCTCGTGAGGATAACTGCGATCGCTGCATAGATGACAGTCTCGCTCTTTGAGAGGATCTTCATGTCTTCCGTGATAGCTGACATACCGCTTATGAAGCACTGCTTCGAGGCGATGCTCCTCATTTCCTCGATAGCGTGGAGCGTGCTGTCGGCGGAAGTGGTGTCGTCAAAGAAGACGGCGATCATTGTCGTATCGCCCTTGCTGAATATCTCACGGAGTTCAGCGGGGAGGACTTCCTTCGGGACTCTGAGGTCTGTGAGCGATTCATAGCAGACGACGCTCGAAACGTGGTCTATTTTTTCAAAACGCTCTGCCGTATCAGCGATATCCTTTTCCCTTGCTCCGTCGAAAAGCACAAAGGAGAAGCCGCCCTGACCGAATTCTTCTTTCAGTATATCCTGACCTTTCATAGTCTCGATATCTTTCGGAAGATAGGAGAGGATGTCATAATTGACACGGGTGTTTATATAACCGATACACGCTGGTATCATAAGAACAATGCCGACAATGAGTATCAGCACACGGTTGCGAACGATGAACGAACCAAATTTATTCATAGCATCATATCCTTTCATACAGGTATTTTATATTAATAGTATATTACAAAAATGACCGATAGTCAATAACTTTGCAAAAGAAAAATGACCTTCGGTCATAATTTCGGTCAGATGCACAATATTGTCAAAAAAATTTTGTGACTATTGGTCAGTTTTTACTTCTTGACACTTTACGTTTTATAGTTTATACTATTAGTAAGATACAGGACAAGTATTATGAGCGTCTGTATATTTACCGTTCATCAGGAGGTGATATCATGGGAAAAGTTGATGCCAACAAACAGCTTAAAGAGACATCTCTGCTAAGGACAGCATTCGAGTTCTTCACGACAAAGGGTTTCAGCAAGACTTCCATTGCAGATATCGTAAACAAGGCAGGTGTTGCAAAAGGCACTTTCTATCTCTACTTCAAGGACAAGTACGATATAAGGAACAGACTCGTTGCTCACCAGTCGAGCCAGCTCTTCCTCAATGCCATAAAAGAGCTTGAAAATGAAAAACGTGACCTTACATTCGAGGAGAAGTTCATTCTCATCATCGATAAGATAATTAATCAGCTCTATAAAGATCAGTCACTCCTGAATTTTATTTCCAAGAACCTTAGCTGGGGCATATTCAAATCGGCTCTTATCGCAAAACCGGGCAGCGGCGATGTGGATTTCCTTGAAGTCTACTACGATATGCTCAGAGAAGCACCGTATGAATTCGACCAGCCGGAAGTCATGCTCTTCATGATAGTAGAGCTTGTATCTTCTACCTGCTATTCTGCCATACTCTACAGCGAGCCGTGCAGTCTTGCCGAGCTGAAACCGCATCTCTACGATACGATAAGGCGCATCATCGACCAATATAAAAAATAAGCCTGAAGGCAGAAAAATGCCCCCTGCGGACGTGAGTTTCCACAGGGGGCATTATTGATTATCTTAAACTAAAGTGCTGCAAAAGCGATCAGCCGGCAGCGTTGAGCTTCTTAGCGAGCTGAGACTTCTTTCTTGCAGCCTTGTTCTTGTGCATAAGTCCCTTGGCACAAGCCTGGTCAACTCTCTTGATAGCTACCTTGATAGCCTCTGCCTTGTCAGCAGCACCGCTTGTTACAGCAGCGTCAGCCTTCTTGAGGACAGTCTTGAGATTGGACTTTCTTGACTTATTAGCAGCAGCCTTAGTTGCGTTTACCTTAACTCTCTTCTTAGCAGATTTGATATTCGGCATTCCGATACACCTCCTTGGAAAATACAGCACGAATAAACGGCTGTTTGATACAAATAATAAAAGCACGCATTTCTGCGTACCGGGCGATGTAACGCACACCTGCCCTACTGAGACATAATAATTATAACATTTCGTGCCTGATATTGCAATAGGCAAAACCGAAATTATATAACGGAATTTTTTCAACAATTAAAGCATTATGCACAATAGGAGGATATATGGAACTACGCACTGATCTTGCCGTGGAAAAGATACCGGCCGATACCGTTCCGGAGGGCGTTGAGATAAAAAAGAGGGGCAATGTCTTCGATATAACCGAGATAATCATACATGACGACAACTGCCGTGAATTTACCGGCAGGGGACGTGGACGGTATATCACGCTGGAGAGCGTTGAGCTGAGCGGTTTTTCCGACAGATGCGAGGATATGGTCTGCGAGATAGCACAGGAGTTCCGGAGACTTCTGCCGGACGGAGATATCCTCGTCGCCGGACTGGGGAACAGGGATATCACTCCCGATTCCATAGGCCCTCTCACGGCGGAAAAAGTCCTTGC
>CADBQF010000361.1 GCA_902796705.1 Ruminococcus flavefaciens | reverse complement strand
TCATTCATACAAAAGGTCAAGAACAACTCAGAAGTGATGCTTGAACAATTACAGGAGTCAATTGACCGTGAGCACAATGAAACTTCTACCAGTAAGTCGGTAGTTGAAGTGCTGGAGCAGCAAATGGAGGATACTCGTGCTGAGATAAAAATGCTGGCTCGTCAGCACGTTAAAGACATTGCCAAACACCCGGAGCGTGAGGAGATACTGGAGGAGATATACTCTGAGCAGATAGACGAGCTTACACTCCGGTTGGAAGGACTTCGCAGCCAGATGCAGCTTGCAGCGGATAAACACAACATGATCGTGAGCGTTAACCGGACTGCTAAAACAGTTATGAATGTATTTGATGCTATCCTCAACAAAAAGTCTCTGTCAAAGTCAGATGTTGATTTCATTATCGAGCGTATTATTGTATATGAAGATCATTTGGATTTCAGGCTGCGTTCGGATATCGATGCACTGCTGAAAACAGGTATTCTGCCGGAGTACGATACTGATAAGACTGCTGTAAATTTTAAGTCAGGCACTAAGAAAACAGACTGCCTCACACCATTCGCCTGTATATCGAGAAAAAACGGCGAAATTCTTAGTGTCAATGTTATCAGTGAGGGCGACCCGCTTGAAATATACACAAACAGCGAAGGCGAAGTTATTTTCAGGAAATATTCGGCAGTCAGTGAGATGAGCGAAAATGCAGCGAGCGTTGCAGAGATAATGCACAGGATAGCCGGCTGTCCGGTCATGATAACGGACAAGGACAAAGTCGTTGCATCGTCGGGAGTTCCGAAGAAGGAACTTGCGGACAGGCGTGTTTCTGTTCAGCTTGAAGATCTTATGCAGGAGCGGAGCCAGTTTTTCTCGGAAAGCGGCAGTAAGAAGCCGTTTCTTCCGGCTGAGGGGAGCGATATCTCCGCACTTGCGGCGATGCCGATAATTTCGGGCGGAGATGTATCCGGAGCGGTAGTATTTTTCTCGGCTGACCGGAACAACACCTGCACCGACCTGCAAAAAAGTCTCATCACAGCCGCATCGCAGTTTCTCTCACGGCAGATACCCAACTGACAGGCAAGTGTGATGCTGAAAAAGGCAATGTCTCCTTATCGGAAGGCATTGCCTTTTATAGTGTGCTGACACCTTTTATTTTCCGCTCTCGCCGTAATTTGAAAGCACACGGGCGGAGGGATCGTTTACGTTGCAGCCTTCCCAGTTCTTGTTTGGCATCCAGAAATCAACGACCATTTCGCTGTTTCCCGGATAATATTTCTCGAAGATCTCACGATAGAGGAGGGATTCCTTTGTGAACGGCTGTGCATGGTCATATTTTTTCCGGGCGGACTCAAATCCTTCATCGGAATAGAGTGAAGTGGCATATTCTTTCAGATAGTCTACCATAGAATGACCGACAGCATCGGAGAAAGCGGCTTTTTCTCTGTAGAGGATATCATGCGGCAGATAATCTCCCTCGAATGCACGGCGGAGGAGATATTTTCCCTTGTTGTATTTATTGAGCTTCATTTCCGGATCAACAGCCATGACATATCTCACGAAGTCAAGATCACCGAACGGAACTCTCGCTTCGAGTGAGTTTACGGAAATACATCTGTCCGCACGCAGAACGTCATACATATGCAGTTCATGCACACGCTTGACTGATTCCTGCTGGAAAGCTTCTGCGGAGGGGGCGAAGTCGGTGTACTTGTATCCGAAAAGCTCGTCAGATATCTCGCCTGTGAGAAGTACACGTATATCGGTCTGCCTGTGGATAGCTTTGCAGAGAAGATACATTCCCATGCTTGCACGGATAGTTGTTATATCATAAGTTCCGAGGAGGTGTATGACTTCATCGAGGGCGGCGATGACATCATCTTTTGTGATGATGACTTCCGTGTGATCGCTGCCGATATAGTCAGCGACCTGCTTTGCGTATTTGAGGTCGATAGCATCGGTGTTCATTCCGATAGCGAAAGTGCGTATCGGGACGGAGCTTTTTTTCTGGGCGACTGCACACACGAGCGATGAATCAAGACCGCCCGACAGAAGGAATCCGACCTTTGCATCGGCATCAAGACGCTTTTCTATGCCTGCAACGAGTTTATCATGGATATTCTTGCAGACCGTATCTATATCGTCATGAATGACTTCATCTACAGCCGTTATATCGCAGTAGCAGGTGAATTTTCCGTCCTTATAGAAATGTCCGGGAGGGAACGGCATTATCTTTTTGCAGACTTTGACGAGGTTCTTTGCCTCGCTCGCAAAAACTATCGTATCGCCGTCATAGCCGTAATAGAGCGGACGAATGCCTATCGGATCACGGGCAGCTATGAAAGAATGAGCTTCATGGTCGTAGATGATGCAGGCAAATTCCGCATCGAGCATAGCGAACATATCCGTGCCGTATTCCTTATAGAGCGGAAGAATTATCTCACAATCGCTGCCGCTTCTGAAGCTGTATCCTCTGGCGGAAAGTTCCTCACGCATCTTTCTGAAGCCGTAGATCTCTCCGTTGCATACGGCATAATTCCCGTCAAGAGCAAACGGCTGCATACCGTCCGGAGTCAGTCCCATTATAGAGAGCCTCTGGAAGCCGAGGACTCCGTCTTTCAGGTCTGTTATCCTTTCGTCGTCAGGGCCTCTTGAAACAGTTGATATGAGTCCCTCCGACACTTTCTGCATACCGCTTCCTTTTCCGCAGTATCCCATTATCGTACACATTGCAAACCTCCGCTATTTATGTATTTTTTCATCGAATTTATTCTTTCCGCCTGCACCTGTGATGTCTACCGGATATTCTCCTGTGAAGCAGCCGCAGCAGCAGCCGCAGTTTTTTCCCGTGAGTTCTCCGAGGGCTTCTACCGGGAGATACGCAAGGGAATCAGCACCGATGTATTCGGCTATCTCCTGCGTGGAATGACATTTTCCGGCGATGAGGTTTTCCTCCGAATCGATATCTGTCCCGAAATAGCACGAATGGAGAAACGGCGGAGATGATATCCTCACATGGACTTCCTTTGCACCGGCTTCACGCAGAAGACGGACTATCCTTGCACTTGTTGTACCTCTCACGATAGAATCATCTATCATGACGACACGCTTTCCGGCGACAGTCTCACGGACAGCGTTGAGCTTTATCTTTACGGCATTTTCACGCTGTTCCTGCTGGGGCTGGATAAAGCTCCTGCCGATGTATTTGTTCTTGATGAAGCCGATGCCGTAGGGGATACCGCTTTCGTTCGCATATCCGAGAGCCGCATCAAGTCCGGAATCCGGGACTCCGATAACTATATCCGCATCAGCAGGACTGTGCTTTGCAAGAAGCTCACCGGCTGTAAGTCTCGCACGGTGGACGGACATTCCCTCTATCACGGAATCCGGACGGGCAAAATAGATATACTCGAATACACATATATTCTTCTTCACAGAACAGTGAGTGCGTATGGAACGCAGACCGTCCTTTCCGATGACGACTATCTCGCCGGCATCTATATCACGGATAAATTCAGCACCGACCGTTTCAAGTCCGCACGATTCCGAAGCGATGACATACGCTCCGTCGTGAGTTTTTCCGATGCACAGCGGACGGAAGCCGTTCTCGTCACGGAAAGCTATCAGCTTCGTGGCTGTCATGAGTATGCACGAAAAAGCTCCTCTGAGCCGGGGCATAGCACGCTCGACAGCTTCCTCTGTCGAACTGCATGAAAGTCTCTCACGGACTATCTCATAAGCTATAGCCTCGGTATCGGACGTGCCGTGGAAGATAGCTCCCGAAAGCTCGAACGAACGCCTCAGCTCAGCGGCATTGACGAGATTGCCGTTGTGGACGAGTGCAAGATTTCCCTTGACATGGCGTATGACGAGCGGCTGGATATTATTCGGATTATGTCCGCCTGTCGTGGAATAGCGGACGTGTCCGACAGCCATGCTGCCCTTTCCGAGCTTTTGTATCTCCTCACGGGTGAATACCTCAGATACAAGTCCGTCACCTCTTTTATGTCTGAAAACTCCGTCGTCGCAGACTGCTATGCCGCAGCTCTCCTGCCCACGGTGCTGGAGAGCGTAAAGCCCGAAATATGCCGAAGAAGCGGTGTCTGCACAGGTGTTTTCGTATATTCCGAAAACTCCGCATTCTTCATGTATCGAATCAAACATATCTACACCTCAGTTTAAAGATACTGTTCGTTTATCCTGTCGATTATCTCAAGAGCCGCAATGCGTTTCTTTTTTCGCTTGTTCATGGCGTACTGCTCCAGATAAGCGTGAGCCTCGTCCTCGGTCATGCCCTTGTACTGCATGAGCATGAACTTCGCCTTGTCAACTGTCTGTATCTCCTTGATCTTTTCTTCAAGGCGGAGATTTTCAGCGTACAGTTTCAGCGAGCGTGTCACAGCGATATCGAGCGTCTTCACGAGCTGATACAGGAGCGTCTTGCTGAAAGGCTTGCCGACGATGATGATGCCGCATTTTTCCGCACGGCTGCTTATCTTTTCGATGTACTCGTCCTTTATCATGAAGATACAGTTTGCGGCTGTCTTCTCGATGATGTATTCTGCCAGTTCAAGCCCAGGTTCGTCCATGAGCGGAGAGTTTATCACCGCCAGCTCGACGGAGGGTTCTGAATCGAGATACATCTTTGCCTGATAAGCCGATTCCACCAGCTTTGGCGTACACCGGAACGAATCACGGATAAAACTTACAAGTGCTTCAGAGGCGGTCTTACTGCTTGATATTACAAGTACCTTTTCCAAAGCCTGCCTCCGTTATAAACTGTAGAAATACTTATCATCAGTGAATGCTTCCTTGTCGTAGGCGGTGGAATATTCCCTCCACTCACGGCGGCTGTGACCGATAATGGCATCAAGGATAGCACCGGGGATATATTTTCTGACGAAATCAGACTTTTCCGCACAGTCGGCAGCTTCGTTTATCGAAACAGGCAGCCTGCCGCCGCTCTCGTTTTCAGCCGGGAGAGGGGAATTTTCCGCAATGCCTTCGAGTGAAGCGTATATCATCAGACCGAATACGAAATAGGGATCGCATACACAGTCAGCCGCTCTGAGTTCAACAGTCTGATC
This sequence comes from Ruminococcus flavefaciens, assembly GCA_902796705.1. GTDB lineage: Bacteria > Bacillota > Clostridia > Oscillospirales > Ruminococcaceae > Ruminococcus > Ruminococcus flavefaciens_W. The sequence goes on along the minus strand of CADBQF010000361.1, from coordinate 4,758 downwards.
GCCGCTGTCCGTACTCATTCTTATGAGCTGTGAACCCTCGTCCGATGCCCAGATGATATCTCTCGGAGCGGTGAATTCTCCGAGCCTTGCATATGAATTCACGGTAGAATTCGTAAAGAGCGTGAAATCACGGATATGCTTCATTATGCCTGCTGCTGCATTTTCACGCTTGCTGTCAGTATCAGGCAGACGCTCTTCGAGGAAGTCGCTGTCGGGGAAGATGCTGAAACTTATGTGCATACCGTTTCCGCAGTCGTTGCGGAGCGGCTTCGGCATGAAGCTTGCGTGGACTCCGTGAGTCTCGGCAACGGATTTCACGGCTGATTTGAAGCTGAGGAAAGTATCTGCTGCCTTGAGTGCCGACGAAGCATTGAAATCTATCTCATGCTGACCGCAGCCGCTCTCATGGCGAGAGGAAACAGGGTGTATGCCCATCTGTTCAAGAGTCAGGCAGACATCACGGCGGATATTCTCGCCCTTGTCATCGGGGGCAGTATCGCAGTAGCCGGCGTGGTCGTGGGGAGTTTTTGTCGGTATGCCGTTCTCGTCGCTCTTGAAAAGCGTGAACTCGCACGATGTACCGAACCGGAAGCAGTATCCGGCTTTTACGGCAGCTTTCATCGCCTTTTTGAGGAAATATCTGCTGTCGCCCTCAAACGGCGTGCCGTCCTTGTAGCGGATATAGCAGAACATTCTGATGACTCTGCCCTGCTGAGGCCTCCACGGTAGGACGGTCATCGTCTGTGCGTCCGGGAAGAGGAAGAGGTCTTTTCCTCCGGCAGCTTCAAAGCCGGGTATCTTCTTTGCGGCTATCCTTGCACCGTTTGCAAATATAACGGCAAGCTCGGAAGAAAGCACCGAGATATTCTTGAGCCTTCCGTACAGGTCGCAGAAGGTCAGCTTGACGAATTTGACATCGTTCTCCTCTATATACTGTAGTATCTCATTTTCTGAATATATCATTTTACCCTCCGTTAAAGATTGGTATAACCCATAAGGTATCTGTCTGTTTCGGCGGCGGCATCTCTGCCCTCACGGATAGCTCTCACGACGAGGGACTGTCCGATGTGCATATCGCCGGCTGTGAAGACTCCGGGGATATTTGTGGCATGGCTGCCTGCTCCGGCCTTAACGTTTGAACGCTGGTCGAGTTCAGCTCCGAAAGCATCTGCGGAATATTTCTGACAGCCGAGGAATCCGGCGGCTATGAGGCAGAGTTCGCAGGGGAGGATCTCCTCGCTGCCGGCTATCTCTTTCGGGAGCTTTCTGCCGGTCTTTTCGTCGGTGACGAATTCGAGCTTCACAGTCTTCACAGCGGAGAGATGACCGTTTTCGTCCTTGATGAACTCTTTTACGGTAGTCGTATATATCCTCGGATCGTGGCCGAAGACTGCTATGGCTTCCTCCTGACCGTAATCTGTCTTGCAGACTCTCGGCCATTCGGGGAAGGGATTGCTTTCCGCACGTTCATCGGGGAGTTTTGGCATCATTTCGAGCTGTGTTACAGACTTGCAGCCGTGGCGGACGGAAGTTCCCACGCAGTCATTTCCTGTATCGCCGCCGCCGATTATAACGACGTTCTTATCCTTTGCAGAAATGTATTTCCCGTCAGTGAGTCCTGAGTCAAGCAGGCTCTTTGTGGTCGCTTTCAGGAAATCCACTGCAAAGTATATCCCCTCCGCATCACGTCCGTCAGCCTTTATATCACGGGGGTTTGAAGAACCGCAGGCGAGAATGACGGCATCGTATTTTTTCATTATCTCATCAGCAGAGATATCTCTGCCGACATCTGCATTCGTCACGAACTCAACGCCCTCGGCTTCCATAAGGCTGATGCGACGCTGGATAATATGCTTTTCGAGCTTCATATTCGGTATGCCGTACATGAGCAGTCCGCCCGGTCTGTCGGAGCGTTCAAAAACTGTTACGCTGTGGCCACGCTTATTGAGCGTATCGGCTGCTGCAAGTCCGGAAGGGCCTGAACCGATGACGGCTATCTTCTTTCCGCTGCGGACAGCAGGCGGAGCAGGCTGCATCAGACCGTTTTCAAAGCCTGATTCGATTATGTCACGCTCGTTTTCCCTGACGGTGACGGGGGAGTCGTAAACTCCGCAGATGCAGGCTTTTTCGCAGAGTGCCGGACATACTCTCGATGTGAATTCCGGAAAATTATTAGTCATGAGCAGACGGCTGAGAGCCTGTTCCTTCTGTCCGTGAAAGAGCAGATCGTTCCATTCGGGGATAAGATTGTTCAGCGGACAGCCTGAGATCATTCCGCAGAGCATTTTTCCGTTCTGACAGAAAGGCACACCGCAGTCCATACATCTTGAAGCCTGCTCGCAGCGTTCTTCCTCCGTAAGCGGAGCATGGAACTCATTGAAGTCCTTTATGCGTTCGAGCGGAGCTTTTGCAGTCGTTTCAGTTCTCTGGTATTCGAGGAATCCTGTAGCTTTTCCCATTGCTCATGCCTCCTTTCTTATAAGTTCAAAGGCTTCTGTCTCTGCCCGGTCGTATGATACGCCGGACTTTACGAGAGCCTTTACAGTGCTTTGTATCTTCGCATAATCATGGGGTATGACTTTTTTGAAGCAGGGGATATAATTGTCAAAGTCAGCGAGGACGGCTTTTGCCTTTTCCGAGCCTGTAGCCTGTGCGTGTTCTTCGATGATAGCTTTAAGTTCTGCGATATCCTCGTCAGCCGTCACAGTTTCGAGAGCGACGAGGGATTTGTTCAGCCTTGTGTAGAGGTCGTGATTTTCGTCGAGGACATAGGCTATGCCGCCCGACATACCGGCAGCGAAGTTCTTTCCTGTCCTGCCGAGGATAACGGCACGTCCGCCTGTCATATATTCGCAGCCGTGATCGCCTGTACCCTCACAGACGGCAACAGCACCGGAATTTCTGACGCAGAATCTTTCACCGGCTATGCCGTTTATGAATGCCTTTCCGGAAGTTGCACCGTAGAGTGCGACATTTCCGGCGATGACGTTCTCATCAGCCCTGAAAGCCGAATCCTTCGGCGGATAGAGTACGAGCTTTCCGCCCGAAAGACCTTTTCCGAAGTAGTCGTTGCTGTCTCCGCAGAGTTCGAGGGTGAGTCCCTTCGGTATGAATGCACCGAACGACTGACCGCCGCTTCCTGTGCATCTGACCGTGAAAGTATCGTCCGGAAGAGAATCATCTCCGTGAATACGTGTTATCTCCGCACCCGTGAGCGTTCCGACGGAGCGGTCTGTATTTACGATATCGACAGAAATGCTCTTGGGAGTTCCGCTTCTGAGCGAACTTCCCAGCTTCTTCATTATAACACGTCTGTCAACAGTTTTTTCAAGTTCATAGTCAAATGTATCGGCTGCATCGAAGTGCTGCTTGCCGGGAACTGCCGTGCTGCACAGGATAGCCGAAAGATCGATGCCGTGAGTATCCTTTTTCGGGACAAGAAGATCAGTTCTGCCGACAAGTTCATCAACTGTGCGTATTCCGAGCTTTGCCATATATTCACGAAGCTCTTGTGCGACGAAGTGCATGAAGTTCACGATATATTCCGGCTTTCCACGGAAACGCTTTCGCAGTTCCGGGTTCTGTGTAGCTATACCCATAGGACACGTATCGAGGTTGCACACTCTCATCATGACGCAGCCCATAGTAACGAGCGGAGCTGTGGCAAATCCAAATTCCTCAGCACCGAGCAGGGCAGCGATGAGAACATCACGTCCCGTCATGAGTTTTCCGTCAGTCTCTATGCGGACTCTTGAACGAAGACCGTTGAGCATGAGCGTCTGATGAGCTTCGGCAAGTCCGAGTTCCCACGGAAGTCCTGCATTATAGATAGAGCTTCTCGGAGCTGCACCTGTTCCGCCGTCGTATCCGGAAATGAGTATGACGTTCGCACCGGCTTTGGCGACACCGGCAGCGACAGTTCCGACTCCTGCTTCCGAAACGAGCTTTACGGAGATGCGTGCCTTGTCGTTTGCATTTTTCAGATCGTATATGAGCTGTGCGAGGTCTTCTATCGAATATATATCATGGTGAGGGGGAGGGGAGATAAGACCTACACCGGCTGTTGAGTGACGTGTCTTTGCTATCCACGGATAGACTTTTCCGGAGGGGAGATGACCGCCCTCGCCGGGTTTTGCACCCTGAGCCATTTTTATCTGTATCTCCTGTGCTGAAACGAGGTAACCGCTCGTGACACCGAATCTTCCGGAAGCGACCTGCTTTATAGCGGAGCAGCGGTCGGAACTGAGCCTCTCCGGACTTTCGCCGCCCTCACCGCTGTTTGATCTTCCGCCGATGCTGTTCATTGCAAGAGCCATGCACTCGTGGGCTTCCTGCGATATCGAGCCGTATGACATAGCTCCCGTCTTGAAGCGTGTGCAGATGCTCTCGACGGATTCGACTTCATCTATCGGGATACTTCTGCTCTCGTCATATCTGATATCGAGCAGGCTGCGGAGAGTAAGTTCGTTGTCCTCACGGGAGATACATTCGGAATATTTCCTGAAAGTTTCATAACTGCCCGTCCATGCTGCCTGCTGGAGAAGATGTATCGTTTCGGGAGTGTAGAGATGTTCGGCTTTTCCGCTGCGGAGCTTGTGGCTTCCGGCACTGGCGATATTTCCGTTCACTGAAAGACCGAGCGGATCGTATGCGAGAGTGTGGAGTTTTTCCGTGCGGCGGCTTATATCTGCAAGACCGATGCCTCCGATGCGGCTGACAGTTCCGGAGAAGTATCTGTTTATCAGCTCCTCCGAAACG
>CADBQF010000360.1 GCA_902796705.1 Ruminococcus flavefaciens | reverse complement strand
GGTTCGCCGTCTGATATTTTACGGACGAGGTGAGCGGCGATCATATTTCTGTGAAGCACGCTCTGTGTACCGGAAGTTGCGTAAAGCTCGAATCCCATTTGCTCGAATTTATCTGCAATGGGGAGTATCTCCTGCTTGTCGGAATCTCTTACGGAGATAAGGACACCGCCCTCACGCTTGAGGTCGAATCCGGCTGCTGTAAGGCCTTTCAGGAGAGCGTCTTCGAGGTTTCTGCCGATTCCGAGGCATTCTCCGGTAGACTTCATCTCAGGGCCGAGCATCGTATCGACATCTGTGAGCTTCTCAAAACTGAACACAGGAACTTTAACTGCGACGTAATCGCCTGCCGGATAGAGTCCGCTCTCATAGCCCATATCTTTGAGCTTTGCACCGAACATTATCTTTGTAGCGATATCGACCATCGGGATACCGGTAACTTTGCTGATATACGGAACTGTTCTTGATGAACGTGGATTTACCTCTATGACATATACCTCGTGATTATATACGACGTACTGGATATTGACAAGTCCGATGACATTGAGTTCCTTTGCGAGTTTGCGTGTATATTCAACGATAATACGCTTTATCCTGTCGGAGAGATGCTGTGCGGGATATATTGATATGGAGTCTCCTGAATGTACTCCGGCTCTCTCGATATGCTCCATGATGCCGGGGATAAGGAAATCCTCTCCGTCGCAGATAGCATCGACTTCTACCTCTGTACCCATCATGTACTTATCGATGAGAACGGGGTTTTCTATCATGTGGCTCGTGATGATTCCCATGTATTCAACAACATCGTCTTTTGAGTGGGCGATTATCATATTCTGTCCGCCGAGAACGTATGACGGGCGGAGAAGTACGGGATATCCGAGGTCTTCGGCGGCGGCTACGGCTTCTTCTGTAGTCATTACCGTATGTCCCTTTGGACGTGGAATAGAACACTTTTCAAGTATCTCGTCGAAACGCTCCCTGTCCTCTGCGGCATCGATCATATCTGCGGAAGTTCCGAGTATCTTAACGCCCATATCGGAGAGATGTCTTGTGAGCTTGATAGCTGTCTGTCCGCCGAACTGAACTACGACTCCATACGGCTTTTCAGTCTCGATGATCGATTCAACGTCCTCTTTTGTGAGCGGATCGAAATAAAGCCTGTCGCCTGTATCGAAATCAGTAGAAACTGTCTCAGGATTGTTATTGCATATAACTGCTTCATAGCCGAGTTCTTTGAGAGTCCATACACAGTGTACGGAGCAGTAGTCGAACTCGATTCCCTGTCCTATGCGTATCGGGCCTGAACCGAATACGATTATCTTTTTCTTGCCGGAATCCCTGCTCTCGATGAATTCCTCTGCTTCGTTCTCATCGTCGTATGTCGAATAGAAATACGGAGTCTCTGCCTTGAACTCGCCTGCACAGGTATCGACCATTTTGAATACAGCTCTTCTGCGTGCCGGACATTTCTGACCGGACATACGCTCGATAGTGCTGTCGAGGTAGCCGTACTTCTTGGCAGTAAGGTATTTTTCCTCTGTAAGTTCTCCGTCAGCGAGCCATTCTTCAAGCTCGACAAGATTTTTCAGCTTGTATAAGAACCAGTTGTCTATCATCGTGATGCGGTGTATCTCCTCCGGTGTGATGCCTCTCTTGAGAGCCTCAAATACGGCAAAAGAACGCTCGTCGTCAACGTCATAGAGCTTCTGGTGTACTTCTTCATCGGTGAGCTTCTTGAACTTCTTGAGGTTCATGGAATCCATGCCGAGTTCTATCGAACGGACGGCTTTCATCATAGCCTGCTCGAAGCTTGTGCCGATAGCCATTACCTCTCCGGTAGCTTTCATCTGTGTACCGAGGGTACGCTTTGCATATACAAATTTATCGAATGCCCATTTCGGGAATTTTACTACCACATAGTCAAGTGCAGGTTCAAAGCAGGCGTAGGTCTTTCCTGTTACCTGATTGATTATCTCGTCGAGAGTATATCCTACTGCTATCTTTGCGGCTGTCTTGGCGATAGGATATCCTGTAGCCTTTGAAGCAAGTGCGGAAGAACGTGAAACTCTCGGATTTACCTCGATGACTGCGTACTCGAAGCTCGTCGGGTGAAGTGCGAACTGACAGTTGCAGCCGCCCTCTACTTTGAGTTCCTTGATTATGTTTATTGCCGCTGTACGGAGCATCTGGTACTCACGGTCTGTAAGTGTTACTGCCGGAGCGATAACGATACTGTCACCTGTATGTACGCCGACCGGATCGAAATTCTCCATAGAACATACGGTTATGACATTACCCTTTGCGTCACGGATAACTTCAAACTCGATCTCCTTCCAGCCGCTGATGCACTTTTCAACAAGTATCTGTGTAATTGGTGAAAGACGAAGACCGTTCGTGGCTATCTCGTGGAGTTCGTCCTTGTTCTGTGCGATGCCGCCGCCTGTTCCGCCGAGCGTGAATGCCGGTCTTACGATAACGGGATATCCGATAACTTCTGCAAAGTCAAGAGCGTCCTCTACTGTCTCAACGACTTTTGAGGGGATACACGGCTCGCCTATCTTTTCCATAGTGTCCTTGAATGCCTGTCTGTCCTCTGCCTTGTGGATAGTGAGCGGATCAGCACCGAGGAGCTTTACATTATGCGAATCAAGGAAGCCTTCCTCTGCGAGCTGCATGGAAAGTGTGAGTCCTGTCTGTCCTCCGAGAGTGGAGAGAAGGCTGTCCGGCTTTTCTATCTCGATTATACGCTTTATAACGTCAAGTGTAAGCGGTTCGATATAGACCTTGTCAGCCATTGCCTTATCTGTCATTATAGTTGCAGGGTTTGAGTTTACGAGGACGACTTCAAGTCCCTCCTGACGCAAAGCTCTGCAAGCCTGTGTTCCGGCATAGTCGAATTCTGCTGCCTGTCCTATGACGATAGGGCCTGAACCTATCACGAGTACCTTTTTTATATCCTTTCTCAGCGGCATATCACTCAGCCTCCCTTTCCATAGTTTCTACAAATTCATCAAAAAGATAAGATGTATCAAGAGGTCCTCCGTGTGCCTCCGGGTGGAACTGTACTGTACGTGCATTCACTGATGTATAGCGGATACCTTCACAGGTCTTGTCGTTTGCGTTTATATGCGATACGAAGCCTGCTTCCTTCGGGATAGAATCGCCTACGACAGCGTATCCGTGGTTCTGGCTGGTAACGTATGTCAGACCGCTCTCAAGGTCGATAACGGGCTGATTTGCACCTCTGTGGCCGTATTTGAGCTTCTCGGTCTTTGCACCGTTCGCAAGAGCCATGAGCTGATGACCGAGGCAGATGCCGAATATCGGTATGCCGAGCTGCTGTATCTCACGGATATTGGCGATGATCTCCGTATTTTCAGCCGGATCTCCGGGGCCGTTGGAGAACATTATGCCGTCCGGTGCGTACTCCTTAACCTGCTCTGCTGTCGTATTTCCGGGAACTACTATGACCTCGCAGCCTCTTTTGAGAAGTTCCTCACGGATATTACGCTTGTAGCCGAAGTCGAAGAGAAGAACACGGTGCTTCTTTGTCTCAGGGGTATAGATATGTGCCTCCGGGATAGTCACCGAGCTTACAGCGTCCTTTATGGAGAATGAACGTATCTTTTCAAGGAGTTCGTCTTTCTTTGCGGTGATATCCTCTGTTGTTATGATGCCGTTCATTACGCCTGTCTCACGAATGATACGTGTCAGGCGGCGTGTGTCGATATCGTACAGGCCAATGATATTATGCTCTTTCAGGAAATCAGAGATATTTCCCTCACATCTGAAATTTGAAGGCATCTCGCACCACTCACGCACGATATATCCGCTGACATAGGACTTTGCCGATTCCTGATCCTCGTGGTTCACGCCGTAATTTCCGATGAGCGGAAATGTCTGTGTTACGATCTGGCCGTAATAGCTCGGATCTGTGAGAGTTTCCTCATAGCCGGTAACTCCCGTTGTGAATACGACCTCTCCGATGACAGAACCCTTTGCACCGAAGCTCTTTCCCTCAAAGACCTGTCCGTCGGCAAGCATGAGATATGCCTTTTCATGGTTTTTGAATAGAGACATTTTATCGTCCTCCCTGCAAATTCTTAGAAGTATCTGTATCCTTCCCCACGCCATTGTGGAGAAGGATATATTTTTTATACGTCCGTTTCCGGGAACGCAAGTTTTACTTTAAATTGATATACTGGCAGATATCGTCACGCATACGGATAGCTTCCCTGCGTGCTGCCTTTGCGAAATCTCTCTCGTCGCAGCCTTCCTTCTTGTAAGCACACATAACAGCTCTTGACGAGTTCACGATAGCTCCGAGGCCGTTCTCATCGAAACCGCCTTTGAGTCCTTCTGCTCCGCCGCCCTGAGCACCGTATCCCGGCACGAGGAACATCGTATGCGGAAGTCTCTTTCTGAGCTCTGTGAGCATCTCCGGATATGTAGCACCTACAACAGCTCCTACTGCGGAGTAGCCGTATTTTCCGACTGTATCGCTTCCCCACTTCTCGCACATATCGCCCATTGTCTCGTATATAGTGCGGCCGTCAGCGAGCTTCATGTCCTGGAGTTCGCCCGAAGACGGATTGGAGGTCTTGACGAGGACATATATTCCCTTGTCTCTTGCACGGCACACTTTGAGGAGCGGCTCGATACCGTCTGTTCCGAGGTAGCCGTTCACTGTGAGTGCATCAGCGGCAAAAGGCTCTATCTCGTTATCGCACACCTGAACAGTTCCGAGGTGAGCGTTCGTATAGGCTTCCATAGTAGCACCGATGTCGTTTCTCTTACCGTCTGTGATGACGAACATACCGTTGAGCTTTGCATAGCGGATAGTCTTTTCGAGAGTCTTTATACCGTAGTGGCCGTACATCTCATAGTATGCAGCCTGCGGCTTGATTGCCGGTACGATATCATGTATCTCGTCGATTATTGCCTGATTGAATGCAAATATTGCCTTTGCAGCAGCTTTGAGCGTGCCGCCGTCATCTTCAAGATAACGTCTGCGGATAAACTCCGGAACGTATTCGAGCTTCGGATCGAGTCCTACGACTGTGGGGTTCTTCAGTTCGATGATTCTTTCAATAAGTCTGTCAAATGACATAGCATTTTCCTCCGTTAATTGTATTATCGTGCATCATAGCGTATCTCGCCCTTTGAGATAGTAACGAGCGGCTTGCCTGTGAGAGTCATGCCCTTGAATACGCTGTTGTGTGACTTTGAATGGAGCTTGTCCGGCTCAACTACCCATTTTCTGCCGATATCTGCTATCATCAGGTCGGCGGTCTTTCCGGGCTGAATCGACGGTATCTCAAGTCCGAGGAGCTTTCTCGGATTTACGCACATAAGCTCAACGACTTTTTTGAGTGTTATCTCACCTGTATGATAAAGTGCTGTAAGAGTTGCTGCGAACGATGTCTCCAGTCCGACTACGCCGTTGGGAGCTTTCTCAAATACTGCCTTTTCCTCTGCTGTATGAGGAGCGTGGTCTGTGATGATGCAGTCGATAGTACCGTCCTTGATGCCCTCGATGACTGCCTTTACATCAGCCGGAGTACGGAGCGGTGGGTTCATACGGTAATCGGCATCTCTCTTTTCGAGAAGTTCATCTGTGAGCATGAAGTAGTGCGGTGCTGTCTCGCAGGTGACTTTTACGCCCCTTGACTTTGCAAAGCGTATCATAGCCGTGCTTCCCTCTGTGCTTACATGGCATATATGAATGCGTGCATCTACCGACTTTGCGAGTATCATCTCACGGGCGGTTATGTAGTCCTCAGAAGCTCTGTCCATGCCTTTTACTCCGAGCTTTCCGGAAGTCACGCCCTTGTTCATGATACCTCCGTTTATGATATTGAGGTCTTCGCAGTGAGAGCATACGAGGAGTCCGTTCTCATTTGAAAGTTCAAGAGCCTGACGCATCTGCTCGGCATTCTCGACCGGTCTTCCGTCATCAGAAATAGCGATACAGCCGGCAGCTTTGAGAGCTTCATAGTCGCACAGACCGTTTCCGGACATTCCGCCTGTGATGCAGCCTACGGGATAAACATCGACTCCCGTTCCCTTTGCCTTGTCGATGATATACTTGATTATCTCCGGATCATCGCACGGCGGCTTTGTATTCGGCATAGCAAGTACACCTGTGACACCGCCAGCAAGTGCAGCAGAGCAGCCCGTGAGGATATCCTCCTTGTGAGTCTGTCCGGGATCACGGAAATGTACGTGCATATCGAATATCGACGGCATAAGCACGAGATCTGTTCCGTCGATGACCTGTTCAGCACCGGTGTGGAGATTCTCACCGACTTCCATTATCTTGCCTTCGTTGATGAATACATCGGTCGTTTTATCCGTTTTAGCGTCTACAGCACGGATATTCTTTATCAGGATAGATGACATAATTCCTCCTTAACTAATAATTACACTATCGCAGCCGTCTTTTTCGGAGACAGTCACGATGACTTTCTCACTGTGAGCAGTCGGGAGATTTTTGCCGACATAATCCGGTCTTATCGGAAGCTCTCTGTGTCCACGGTCTACGAGTACGGCAAGCTGCACCGAGCGAGGTCTGCCTTTCTTTATGACAGCTTCCATAGCAGCTCTTGAACTTCTCCCCGTAAAAATAACATCATCGACAATGACGACATTTCTGTCACGGACATCAAAAGGCATATCAGTCCGGTCTGCACGCTCTGCACCTGAGATATCATCTCTGTACGGAGTGATATCAAGGCTTCCGTAGGGAACGTCTATTTTTTCAAGTTCTGATATTTTTCCGGCTATACGCTTGCCTATCGCAACGCCGCCTGACATTATACCGACGATGCAGAGAGCCTCAGCACCTTTGTTATGCTCGATTATCTCATACGATATCCTTGCGATAGCACGGGAAACGGCTTTTTCGTCCATTATGACACGTTCATCGCTCACTTTTTCATCTCCCTTCTGAATACGGGAACGCACAAAAAAGCTCGTCTGCGGTTTACAGACGAGCGTACTTACAGCTATAGCTATCTTATGGATATAGTTATAGTTAGATTATCTAAGCAAACACGCCTTCTCAACCTCACAGGATCGACTTAAAGGGCAGTTCCGGTTTTCAACAGATTCATTATATCACTTTTTTTTATATTTGTCCAGTGTTATGATAAAATTTTCCTTAAATAGCATTCACTTTTTCTTAGCTCTGTGCCTGAGCATAAAAGCTGCTGTCAATGCACCGGCTTTGAGACCGGTCTTCAGGGCATTTTTGGCGATCGCCTGCGGAGAGCGGTCTGCGGGTATCTTTTCGGCATCTGAGAGCTTTCCCTTGCCGGCGGCAGTCATCGTTCCGAACCCGAACGAGACTTTTCCCATGTTCTTTTCAAATTCCATAGACTCACTCCTTTATCGGTTCAGCGATGAGGAACTTTATATTCTTTCCCTCTTCGGTGAACATCTGCTCATGCTCTGTGACGAAATTCTCGATATCGCTTACGCTGTGGAGGTCACGGGTACTGAACTTTATCCTGAAACCGGCTTCGGCAAAGTACTCGAACGATTCGTCGAAAAGCTCGTCGTCGTCGGTCTTGAACCATATCTCTCCCCTGAGAAATTTCTTGTAGTTGAGAAGCTGGCGTGTATGCGTCAGGCGGCGTTTCTTGTGCTTTTTCTTAGGCCACGGATTGCAGAAATTGATATAGATCCTGTCAGCACGGTCGTTCTCGTCCCATGCAGTGTCAAGACGCTCGATGTTCTGTATAGCTATCCTCACGTTGTCAGGAGCAAGTTCCTTTTCGCTGTATGCGGCTTCGAGCTTTCTTTTAGCGAGGACGAGCATCTCATTTTTTATATCCATTGCCACGAAATTTATCTCCGGGTGAGCCGGTGCTGCCTGAGAGATGAATCCTCCCTTTCCGCAGCCAAGCTCCACATAAAGTGGCCTTTCCGGGTGCGGGAAAAGTTCTGTCCATTTTCCTTTTTGTTCCTGCGGCTGATGTATATAAAACGGGCAGGCTTCAAGTTCAGGCTTTGCCCATGGTTTGTGTCGGATTCGCATATTCTACCTCCAGATAAGTTTTCTGCCGACCATAAGTCGGTTCTCATAAAGCAGTTTATGTCTTTTATTGAGGAAAACCCTTTTGAAAAAGGGTTCTTCCTCAAACTCCTTTCCTAAAACTTTCAGCGTCAT
>CADBQF010000359.1 GCA_902796705.1 Ruminococcus flavefaciens | reverse complement strand
GTCGCTTTCAGAAAAGCAGCAGTAAAGGCTATCCCGCAGGAAGTTGCTTTCAGAAAGAAGCTCGGCTTCATCGTTCCTATACGCATATGGCTCGCAGACGAGAATTACAATGCCGATGTACGTGAGAAGTTCAACAGCTCCTACGCAGCAGAATTCTTCGATACAGACGAGATAAACGCTATCTACAAGGACTATGTGGGCGGAAATTCCGACAACTGGAGAAAGATCTGGACTATATATACATTCCTCGTATGGTACGATATCTATTTCAATAACTGAAAAAACTGAAAACAGGCAGATGCTTCACTGAGGTATCTGCCTGTTTTGCTGAGTGAAATAAAAGGCGGCAGCTTACGTGTGTAAGTTACCGCCTGATGCTTTATATCTCATTTATTGAACTTCCTGCGAAGCTCTTCAAGCTGTTCATGGAAGGACTTTTCCCGGTCAAAGTCGAGTTTCGGGAAAGCATCAGCGATACGCTTCCTGATCGCAGAACGTTTTTCGAGCTGAATGCGGTATTTTTCTTTGAGTTCCTCATAACGCTTTTTAAGCTCGGCGTTCTTCTCGTCTATCTCCTCCTTGCGTGACATTATCCCCTCAACAGTATTGAATATCTTTTCACCTGTATAGTCCGATATCTTCCGCATCTGTGAGGATATATCGTCAAGAACAGCGAGCCTGTTCCTGATGTGTATGACAGCGAGTACAGTGATAGTCATATCGCTTGCGAATCCGACCGTAAAGACAGCCAGCAGAACGACTCCCGGATCGTGCGGGAAATGCTCCACGAACCGGCACACCGCCGGGTGTATCAGCCTTACAGCAACAAGGCAGGCAACGCCCCACAGAAGCGAGAATTTAAGGCAGATATAGCCTTTCAGATTGAATCTCTCCTCCGAATAATCCCACCAGTGCTGGTGAAAGACCTTTTCAAGAATGAAGCCCGTGACGAATTCCAGAGCCGTTGTAAGCACAACAGAACCGGCGTAAAGAATGATGATATTCTCCTTCAGCGGATACAGCGTACCGGCGACAAGTATGACTCCGAAGCCGTAGATAGGGCAGTACGGTCCGTTCAGAAAGCCTCTGTTGATGAATTTTCCGTGTTCCACAGCCTGATATGCTACTTCCAGACACCACCCGAAAAAGGCGTAGATATAGAAGTACCACACCGCATCATAGAATGAGATCTCCTGCATAGATCAATACCCCAACTCTTCACCGACGATGATGACTTTAATGCGTCCCTTGTGTCTCTGATGAGCTGAAATGAGGTAATTGCAGCAGATGCGTCCGTCACCGCCGCAGCCGTCTGATATCTGTCTGTCAGCCTTTGCGAGCGAAACGCACTGACCTTTTTCAGCACAGTATGTATCGCAGTTGAGCCTTACGCAGTTCGGGGGAGCGGCTTCTGTCTTGACACGTATCTCAGCCTCATTGAGGTCACGGACGATCTTATTATATCCGACGATGATTATAACAGACTTCGGCCCGAAAGCTATAGCGGCGATACGGTTGCTGTTTCCGTCAACATTATAGAGAATACCGTCCTCAGTTATCGCATTTGAGCTTGAAATGAACACATCAGCAGAGAAAGCTCTTATATAAAGCTCTGAGACCTCCTCAGGAGTCATTTTCGAGCGGTCAAGGTAGTTGTACTCCGGCGACTCCAGAAGCTCTTTAAGGCCGCATTCCGTGAGCGTTACAGTGCCTCCGTGGGTGATGACATCTCCTTCCTTGAGAAGTGACTTTACGATAGGACAGACATCTTCCTTCGTATCCGCATAGTAGAACTCCATGTTGTTCTTAACGAGGTTTCTGCCTGTCTTCTCGATCCTCTTCATGAGTACGGCTTTTTTGTTCTGATCCATAGTTATCTTCTCCTTTGATACAGAATAAACGGGACGCATTGAGCGTCCCGCAGTTTTATCAGTTGTTATCCGGTTCAAGAACGGCATAGTTGCCTTCTGAACGCTTGTATACGACATTTGTCTCGCCTGTTTCGGCATTGGTGAACATAAAGAAGTTATGTCCGAGCATATTCATCTGGAGGATAGCCTCGTCGATATCCATAGGACGCATCTGGAACTTCTTATGCTTGATGACTTCATAGTCAGCGATCTCAGTAACAGGTTCAGCAAAAGCCTCCTTGAAAGCAGTATCTTTGAGTTTCTTCTCGATCTTTGTCTTGTTCTTGCGGATCTGCCTGATGATCTTATCTATAGCGTCATCGAGTGCAACGAACTTGTCCTCAGCGGCACGCTCTGCACGGAAGATGATGCTGTTGTACTTAACAGTAAGCTCAAGCTCGATCTGGTTCTTTATCTCGGAAAGGACGATCTTTGCATCGGCTTCCTCACCGAAGAATTTATTGAGTCTTGTGTCGAGACGAGTTTCGGCATATTCCGTAAAGTTCTGTGGTATCTGCATCTTCTTAGCTGTGATAGTTGTTTTCATAGTAGTCCTCCTTCACCCTTGCGGGTTTAAGTTTATGGTTATATTATACCATAATGGAAGAGCGATTACAATAGAAATTGTAATTTTCGTTTATTTTGTATAATTGTATTTTACAAATTTGTGCATATCAACTGATTCAATTGCTGATGCAGAGTGAGTCAAGAAGTACCTGAGCGATATATTCTGTCGTGATAGAACCGTTATTTTTGTCTTCGATAAGGATACAGAAAGCGATAGGATGATCGGGATCGTCAACGAAGCCTGTCAGGAGCGAGTTCTCGGTATTTCCCTCATCTACCTGTGCAGTACCGCTTTTAACGCCGATATTGTAGCCGCTTATCGAGTAGACGTAGTTGTTAGCACCGTTTGTAAGGAGCATCTGCTTGACGGTAGCAGCCGTATCAGCAGAGAAGAGCTGCTTGCTGAAGCTCGTTTTCGCCCTGTCCTTCACCCTGCCTGAAACGTCGGTAGTATGGTCTATGACGTAAGGCATCGTCATTTTTCCGGTCTCATTGGCGATAGCACTTTCCCACATCATGAGCTGAACAGGACTTACGAGCGTATCGCCCTGACCGATGCAGCCCCACTGTGTACGGAATTCATACGAGTCTTCGAGAGTGGTGGAAGCTGTTTCACATTCGATGCCGTCTATGTCGAAAGTCTCCATTTCCTTGCCGTTGAGAGCATATCCGAGCTTTTCGTAGACTTTCTTTACCTTGGCAAGAGGCATATCACTGTCCTCTATGAGCTGAGC
>CADBQF010000358.1 GCA_902796705.1 Ruminococcus flavefaciens | reverse complement strand
GATTTTCTGTCAGCAGCATTTGCCATAAACTCACCTCCGTTTTATCTGATGATATAAGTATAGCATAACTTTTGTAATATGTAAAATACCTGTTTTTCATGGCTTGCGATTCTTGACAGGAATCACAAAAGCGGTTATAATAATATCAGTTGATTTCAGAAAAGTCAGGAGGATACTATGGAAATACGTGTACTACGCTATTTTCTCGCTATCGCAAGAGAAGAAAATATGACAAGAGCCGCCGAGCATCTCCACGTTTCACAGCCGTCGCTCTCAAAAGAGATACGCAAGCTTGAAAATGAACTCGGTCACGATCTTTTTATCCGTACAAATAAGAGTATGCACCTCACCGATGAGGGAATGCTCCTCCGGAAACGTGCCGAGGATATAATCGATATCGTCGATAAAACAGCAGAGGAATTCAGTCAGCTCGATAATATAATCGGCGGAGAGATACGCATAGGCTGTGCTGAGAGCTTTCTTATCAAGTATCTCGCAAGGAGCATAAGGGATTTCAAGAAACAGTATCCGGGGTTTGTCTTTCACATTTTCAGCGGAGATACAGAACCCGTCACCGAACGCCTTGACCGTGGGATACTCGACCTCGCCGTCATTGTCGAGCCGCCGAACCTTTCAAAGTATAACTATCTTACCATTCCGGAAAGCGATAAGTGGGGAGTCGTGATGCTTCGTGATTCGCCGCTCGCCCGGAAAGAGACTGTCACTTTTGATGACCTCTACGGTCTTCCGCTGTTCTGCTCCGAGCAGTCCATAAGAGTTGATTTTTCACGCTGGTGCGGTGAAAATATGGACAAGCTGACCTTCGCCGGAACGGTGAATCTTGCGTATAACGGCTCTGTCCTCGTGAAAGAGGGACTTGGATATCTGCTGACGTTTGAACATCTTGTCGATACGGGCAGCCGCAGCGGATTGTGTTTCCGCCCGATCACCCCGACGCTTGAAACAAATATGTATATCATCTGGAAAAAATATCAGGTCTTCTCACCGATAGCCGAACTCTTCGTCAGAAAACTCCGTGAAGACTACGGAAAAAACTGATGCTTGCACAGCCGTTTTCCTCATTTGATCGGCAATAGATAATATCAATATCTTATTATAGAAAAGAGTTATGTATAAATACTTGACTTTATTCACTGAAAGATATATAATATAATACAGAGTGAAAAGGTAGGAAATATTGTCCGGTTTATGTTTCGTCAGTGGTCTGCCGATGCCGGATCTCTTTTCCCCGCAGAAGAACGGAGGTACACGATATGGGCAGAATAGAAGAAGAACTCAACATCATCGTCAATGACCTGCTCGAAGATAATGATGAAAACGACGGTCAGGCAAGCGGTTTCGACCACCCTGACAAGGAAGAGATAATCGACATTCTTACAAGTCTGAGGAAGATCATTTTCCTCGGCCATTTCAGGAATAAATCAGTTAAAGTCTACACTTCAAGGAACAAGCTCACCATGCTTCTTGAAGACGTTGCGTTCAAGCTTACAAAACAGATAAAACTCGTTCTCGGCAATGAAGAAAAAGACGAAGCTGCCGCTGCTGAGAAAGCTCAGGAGATCACCTTTGAATTTCTCAGAAAGCTCAGCAAGATCAGAGAATACATCATGACCGATGTGCAGGCTGCCTATGACGGCGATCCGGCTGCCTACAGCAAGGACGAAGTCATCTACTCATATCCGGGACTTTTCGCTACTCTCGTAAACAGGATAGCACATGAGCTTTATCTGCTGAACGTTCCGGTAATACCACGAATGATGACAGAATACGCTCACAGCGAGACAGGTATAGATATCCACCCCGGTGCGAGCATCGGCAAATTCTTCTTCATAGATCACGGCACAGGAAGCGTTATCGGTGAGACTACTCAGATCGGTGACTATGTCAAGATATATCAGGGAGTCACCCTCGGTGCATTGTCCACAAGAGGCGGTCAGTCTCTCAGAAATAAAAAACGTCACCCTACTATCGAAGATAACGTCACTATCTATTCCGGTGCATCGATCCTCGGCGGCGATACGCTCATCGGCAAGGGCGT
>CADBQF010000357.1 GCA_902796705.1 Ruminococcus flavefaciens | reverse complement strand
GAGGTCAAGGATAAGTATACGGACTGCATACTGTTCTTCAGGCTGGGAGACTTCTATGAGATGTTCTTTGACGATGCACTGACGGTATCAAAGGCACTTGAACTCACACTTACCGGCAGGGACTGCGGACTTGAAGAAAGAGCCCCAATGTGCGGAGTACCCTTCCATTCAGCCGATATCTACATAAAGAAGCTCATAGATATGGGCTACAAAGTCGCTGTATGCGAGCAGCTCACCGATCCGGCAGAGACTAAGGGCATCGTCGTGAGGGACGTTATAAGGGTAGTCACCCCCGGAACTCTCACAGAGAGCAGTATGCTCGATGACAGCAGCAATAACTACATATGCAGCGTATTCTATGACGAGGAGGAAAAGACCTGCGGAGTCGCAGCAGCCGATATCTCCACCGGAGAAGCATCTCTGAGCGTTTTCTCCGGAAAGGATATGGAGGCGGAAGTGATAAACGAACTCTCACGCTGCCAGCCGGCGGAGATCATCTTCACTGACAACTTCCTCTCGATGAAGAACGTGTCCGATTTCGTCAAGGTGAGATTGCAGTGTTCGGTCACGCTCCGTGATGCTCTGTGCTTTTCGCCGTCTGAGATGAGGACAGCCGCCGCCGCAGTATTCGGTGCAAGAGATATGGCTTCACTCGGAGTGAGCGACGACGGTGCGGATTGTGCGGCACTTTGCGGACTCGTCGATTATATCAAGGATACGCAGAAATCATCGGTATCACGCTTCACATCGATAGAGATACGCAGCGGAGAAGCCTTCATGGGACTCGACCTCAACGCAAGGCGAAATCTCGAACTGACGGAAACTCTCCGCAATAAGGAGAGAAAAGGCTCGCTCCTGTGGGTGCTTGACTGTGCCTGCACTTCAATGGGCAGACGACTCCTCAAAAACTGGATAGAACAGCCGCTCAAAAGTCCGGCAAGGATAATCGAACGCCTCGACGCAGTTGAAGCTCTCACCAGAAAGAGCGTCATTCTCGGTGATATACGTGATATCCTCAGCAGAGTCTACGACCTTGAAAGGCTCATGACGAAGGTGATGTACAAGAGTGCGAATCCCCGTGATCTCCGCTCTCTTGCGGCAACAGCGATGCAGCTCCCGCTCCTGAAAGCGGAACTGGAAAAGCTCTCCGGCTCGAAGCTCCTTTCAAGGTATAACAGCGAGATATCCGACCTGCAAGAGATAGCACGCCTTATCGACAACGCCGTCATGGACGAGCCGCCCGTTTCAGTAAAGGACGGAGGAGTCATCAAAGAGGGATTCAACGAACAGCTCGACGAACTCCGCCATATAATGACGAACGGCAAGGATATCATCGACAGCATCGAACAGCGTGAAAAGGAAGCCACAGGCATCAAGAACCTCAAAACAGGCTTCAACCGTGTCTTCGGATATTATCTTGAAGTCACACGTTCCTACTATGACCTTATCCCCGAAAACTGGATAAGAAAGCAGACTCTCGCCAATGCGGAGCGTTTCATCACGGAGGAACTCAAGAATGCGGAAAATACTATCCTCGGAGCAAAGGACAAGGCTCTCTCGCTCGAAGCCGATATCTTCTCGGAAGTGCGTGACTTCATAGCCACAAAGCTCGAAACCGTCCAGAAGACCGCATCTGCCGTCGCAGCAGTTGACGTGCTTTGTTCGTTTGCCGATACAGCTCTCAGGAATCTTTACGTGAAGCCTTCGATAACCATTGACGGTTCTATAGATATAAAAGCCGGAAGACACCCCGTCGTCGAACTCATGCTCAAAGACGAGATGTTCGTCCCGAACGATATCTACATCGACAACAAGGACTGCCGTATGTCGGTGATAACAGGCCCGAATATGTCCGGTAAATCGACATATATGCGTCAGACGGCACTCATCGTCCTCATGGCACAGACAGGAAGCTTCGTTCCGGCTGATTCTGCAAAGATATCGGTAGTCGATAAGATATTCACAAGAGTCGGAGCTTCCGACGACCTCACAGCCGGTCAGTCAACGTTCATGGTGGAGATGAGCGAAGTCTCCGACATACTCAAAAACGCAACGCCCGACAGTCTTGTCATTCTCGATGAAGTCGGCAGGGGAACTTCCACTTTTGACGGAGTGAGCATCGCCCGTGCCGTTGCGGAACATATATGCACATCGAAGAAACTCGGCTGCAAGACGCTCTTCGCCACACACTACCACGAACTCATAGGGCTTGAAAACGAACTGCCCGGTGTGAAAAACTACAGCATCGCAGTCAACAAGCACGGCGGAACTATACGTTTCCTGCGGCGTATCGTCCGTGGAGGAGTTGACGAGAGCTACGGCATAGACGTTGCTAAACTCGCCGGCCTGCCTGCAAAGGTAGTCTCCCGTGCAAGGGAACTCCTTGCCGAAATGGAAAAGGAACACCGTCAGGGAAATACCGCAGCTCCGGCAGAGGAATCCGGACAGATAAGCTTCGGCAGCCTCGGACGTGAAGCCGCACTCGATATGCTCGAAAGGACAAATATTGACGAACTGAGCGATCAGGAATGCAGGAGCCTGCTGAAAGATATGCTCAGATGCCTTGAATGATACAGGAAGTGATAGCTTTGAAGAAAAGATTCGATATTATTGCACTCTCATGCCTGCTCGCACTCTGCACCGGCTGCGTAAGCACCGTCCCGAAGGCAGAAGATGCGGAAGTCCCCACAGAAGCAGCGACCGAACCGGAAACAGAACCCGTAACAGAACCTCAGCTCACCGTCCCGGAGAAAAAGCTCGCCTCCATGAGTCTCGAAGAAAAAGTCTGCCAGATGTTCATAGTGACTCCGGAGCAGTTCTCTGATGATACGCTCGTCACGGTCTATGATGATCTCATAGATGAAGGCATAGCGGGATATCCTGCCGGCGGAGTGATACTCTTCGCCCAGAATCTCGAAACACAGGAGCAGACGAAGGAACTCCTCTCCGCATTGCAGGAGAAGTCATTCGATACGTGCGGCATAGGTATGTTCACCTCTATCGACGAGGAGGGCGGAAGCGTCGCAAGAGCCGCCGAAAAGCTCGGAACTACGGCATTTTCCCCGATGTCCTACTACGGGGCAGAGGGCGATACACAGCAGGCTTACGAGATAGGCCACACGCTCGGTACAGACCTCAGATCGCTCGGATTCAACCTTGACTTCGCACCTGTTGCAGATGTCCTCATAAGCTGGGACAACGAGCTTGGCGACAGGATATTCAGCGACGATCCGCAGGTCGTTTCCGAAATGGTATCGAATATGGTCATAGGATTGCAGGACAGCGGAGTGTGTGCAACGCTCAAACACTTCCCCGGACTCGGAGCAGCGAGCGGCAATACCCACGAGGACTCGGCAGTATACGTCAGCCGCACGCCCGAAGAACTCCGTGAGACAGAATTCGTCCCGTTCCGTGAAGGAGCGGCAGCAGGTGCATCTTTCGTAATGGTCGGTCATCAGATAATGGAATGCACAGGCGAAGACCTGCCTTCCGACCTTTCAAAGACAGTCATCACCGACTGGCTCAGGGGAGAGATAGGCTTTGACGGCATCGTCATAACGGATTCACAGCAGATGAACACGATAGCCTATGTCTATACTCCCGGAGAAGCAGCCGTGACTTCCATAAAAGCCGGAGCAGATATAATTCTCATGCCGGCAGACTACAGGGCAGCAGTTGAAGATGTGATACAGGCTGTCAAAGACGGAGATAT
>CADBQF010000356.1 GCA_902796705.1 Ruminococcus flavefaciens | reverse complement strand
GCGTCCCGTCAGGGAAAATTTTACGCTGAAAGTTTTAGGAAAGGGGTTTGGGGAAGAACCCTTTTTCAAAAGGGTTTTCCCCAATAAGAGACATACACATCTTTATAAATACCAGCCATGCAGACTGGGGTTATTATTCGTTCACCTTGATGACGCCGTTTGCACGGAGCTGGCGGAGGAAGGTAAATCTTGCGATATCCTTACATTCGGGCTTTATCATATAGTACATATAGTGTTCGAGGAGGTTGAACATCTCGTACGTTCTTCCCTCTATCTTGAACTGTTCAAATCCCATAGGGACATACTTGTTCCATATATCATCGGGAGAGATATGTGTACTGAAAGACTGGATATCGAATATGGTATTCCTTGTACTCTTGCAGTTATAGAATTCCATAAGCTCCGGGTGTTTTGCGATGAGCTTATCTGCTGTATAATCCGTACCGGGATATTTCTTCACATGATTTGCATATTCGATCTGTTCAAGGCCGATCATTCTGTAATGTTCTGAACGGCGTTTGCAGCCGGGCTGACAACAGGCATTAACGAGTAACTCGCATTTTTTCTTGTCCTTTATTTTTTCAAGGACATCGAATTTATTGTTCAGGTCATAGTCGATGACAACGATGTGGTAATCCTTGTCCACTTCGCTGTAGAGTGCATCGGGATCGGTTATCCTCTTGCAGGTAGAGCTTGTCAGCTTATACTTAGGATAATTCTTTCTGATATAGTCTTCAAGCAGCGGAGAGAAGACGATAGCTTCGTTGAGTCCGTTGTTTGCGATATTCATGACCATATTGCAGAAATCGTCGCTGAGGTGCTTCTTTTCAAGCATGGGATTGGTGAATGTGAATCGGAGCGGTATGCCTCTGTCGTTGAAAGCTTTCGTAACGCCTTTGACGAACTCTCTGTCGCATACACCGCCCTGCATTCTTCCGCCGTTCCATATCGACGGAGGGAACACGCCGTAGACCGAAGCTATCTCCACGCCCTCACGGAAATATTCCGGGTACTGTTTCAGCATTTCCGCAAAAAGCAGATTGAATTTGAAATGTCCGGCAAAATCCGGCAAATGAAACCTTACTCTCATAGATGTCTCCTTTCATGTCACCGGGATATACAGTCGCCACGCTCGGAAGCTACCGTATATCCGGAAGCTTCAATCCTACGCTGGAGACATCCCCTGCATTCGGCAGCTTCTTCTCCGGTGCATATCTTATTATCATAAAGGTCATATTTCTTTCTCACTCTCACGGGAGAGAGATTCGGCATGACAACGTTGCAGCCTGTTTTGAGTCCGAGTTCACGTCCGTTCGGAGCGATAGTGCCGAGAGCTGTCGTCGCCGGAAGAAGCACCTCCGGGAACATCAGGCGAAGTATTCCCAGCAGCCTGAGCGTCAGTCCGAGCGTGCCGCCCTTTTCGTCTGCAAAAGGCGTATTGTGATGCGGAATGAACGGCCCTATGCCTATCATCTGCGGACGAAGCTCCTGCAAAAAGCGCAGGTCAGCTATGATATCATCTGCCGTCTGGAACGGGGCTCCGACCATGAAGCCTGCTCCGACCTGATAGCCGAGGCTTTTCAGGTCGAAGAGGCAGTTTTTGCGGTTCTCAAGGCTCATCTGTGCCGGGTGGAGCTTTGAATAAAGCTCTTGTGAAGCAGCCTCGTGTCTGAGGAGATAGCGGTCTGCTCCGGCATCTTTCAGCTTTTTATAGCTCTCATGCGAACGCTCTCCGAGAGAGAGAGTTATAGCACAGTCCGGATATTTCTCACGTATCTCCGAAACTATCGGGACAAGCACTTCATCGGTGAAGTAAGCGTCCTCTCCGCCCTGCATCACAAAAGTCCGGAATCCCAGTCCATAGCCGTTCTCACAGCACGAGAGGATATCCTCACGTTCAAGGCGGTAGCGGTCTGCTTCCCTGTTGCTTCTCCTTATGCCGCAGTAGATGCAGTCATTCTTACAGTACGAAGATATCTCGATAAGTCCACGGAGAAATACTTTAGTACCGTAATATTTTCTTCTCACCTCATCGGCATAAGTCCGGAGCATATCTGCTGCCTCTTCATCGCCGGTGAGGATCAGTTCTTTCAGTTCGCTGTCGGAGAGATCGCCTGTGCTGTATAATTTTTCAACGATATCCTTCATATCAGCCGCCCAGTCTTATCAT
>CADBQF010000355.1 GCA_902796705.1 Ruminococcus flavefaciens | reverse complement strand
TTCAAGGCAGGCTGTATGTTCGACGACTATGGCTTTGTCTCTGTTTTAATGGATATATCTCCGGTGCTTTCATTTACTGACGGAGATACGTTCTCATTCGGCGGAGAGGAATTCCCGGCAAGCGATATCGAGATCGACGGCGATATGCTCTCACTGACAGACGAGGACGGTTATATACTCAATTTCATAAAGACTGACGACGGCGACGGCGGCGGAAAATTCGACGGCATATACCTCGTTGAGGACAGTGCTTTCAAGGAAGGCCTTGACGAGATCGCAGAAGAATACGATTTCCTCAGCTCGGCAGATCTCATGTATGTGGAGATCGACGGCGAGAGGACTATCCTTTACTTTGCCGATGTCGGTGAATACTCTATCGACGGCGACAAACTCACTGTAACAGATGCCGGCCCGATGTTCGGCTCTGACAATAAAGACACCGAAGCAACTTTCAAGCTTGACGGTGACAAGCTCATCATCACTTCCGAAAAAGGCGTTGAACGCACATTCGTAAGCTATCAGTAAGACAAAAAGGAGATATTTGATATGAAAAAACTTATTGCACTCTTAACAGCCTGCACAGCTATGACCTGCCTCTTCGCTTCATGCGGAAAAGACGAGGACAAGGACGACGACGATAAAAAGGCTTCCAAGAAGAACAGCACAAGCGTTTCTGAATCTGCTGACGAAGACGAAAAAGACGACAAGGACGACAAGGACGCTGACGACGAGGAAACGACAGAGGAAGAAACCGAGGAAGAAGAAACTACTGAGGAAGAGAAAGACGAATCTTCCGAAGAAGATGACGATACAGACGAGAAGAAGTCCGAAAAGAAAGACGATAAGAAGAAGGACGACAAGAAGAAGGACAGCGGTTCTGCTTCATCAGGCGGCTCTATCACACAGGCTGAATTCAGCGGTATGTGGATCAGCCACGACGAGGACTATGACGGTCTCTACCTCGGATTCGACTTCAACGACAACGGCAGCGGCGACCTCATCATGGACTTCTCTGAGCTTATGAGATTCGATGCAAACGGCGGCCTTATCTTCGGCGGCGAAGCTGTAGACAGCGATATGGTAACTTTCGACGGCTCTAAATTCTCATTCGCTATGGAAGGCACATCATTCCTCGAAATGACAAGAACAGGTGCTTCCGATGATTCCACTATGGACGGCGAATATGTCCTCAACGGCGGTATGCTCTATGATGAGCTTCTCCCTGAGCTTGAAAAAGAATTCGGCACAGAGGACAATACAGTTTATATGATCGTTGCAGGCGAGACTCTCTATATGTCATTCGAGGATCTCTTCAAGTATGAACTCAACGGCGACACTCTCACTGTAAACGGTTCTGTTGCTATCTTCGGAAACGAAGAGGACAGTGAAGATATCCCGGTAGAATACGACGGAACTACACTCACTCTCACATCAGGAGCCGATGTACTCCACTTCACAAAAGTTAAATAAGACAGGAGCGTTAATATGAAAAAAGCTTTGGCTCTTCTTGCAGTTCTTGCTGCAATGACCTGCACTCTCGCTTCATGCGGAAACGATAAAGACGACGATAAGGATACAAAGAAGTCAGGTACGAGCGTATCTGACTCCGCTGACGAAAAAGATGAGGAAAGCGGCGAGTCTTCCGAGGAAGAAACTTCTGCTGATGACGAGTCTTCTGATGAAAGCTCCGAAGAAGAGACTACTGAAGAAGCTCCCACAGAAGAGGATACGACCGAAAAGAAGTCCGATACTGCTGTTATCGATGACGATACTGTGAATGATCCCTCACAGCTCATCGGTGCATGGCTCTCAGATGACGGCTACGGTTTCAGATTTGAAGAAGGCGGTACGCTCGCTGTTGTAGTTGACGCTACATCTTCTTTGTACTTCGCAGACGGTACGCTCTATTTACAGGGAAACGACATCGGAAAAGAAAACGTCAGCTTCGACGGTCAGACACTCTCTGTCACAGTATCCGGTGCTGATATGCTCACGATGAAGAAGGAAGAAAAGAGCAGCGAGGACGCTCTCGACGGCGTTTACGATATCCTCAGCGGTGCTTTCTATGACGGAATGGCTTCTTCCTTCCTTGAAAAATCAGGCTCAGAAGATTTCTCCGCATACGGCGTTATCAACGGCAAGTCTTTCTATGTTGAGTTCCCTGGTATGGTATCATACACCGCTGACGAGAGCAAGATTACCCTCAAAGGCACGGTAGTAGAAACACTCGGACTCGAAGACGGTGCTGATATAAAATATGCTATAAACGGCGACAGCCTCATTCTTATCGACACCAACGGCACTGACATCAACTTCACAAAGGCAGATTACAGATAAAAGACACACAATACCCTAAATATACACAGCCATGGTGCTTCCGGAGAAATACGGAGGCACTTTGGCATTTCTGCGTATATTTTATGTGAAGACATTGTTTATTTTAGTTGACAAATGATCGCATATGTTATATAATACTATATTATAATTTGCTGTGCATATCCGGAAGATATGCACATTATATTAGGGGGTGGAATTCTTAATGGACAGTACCGCTGACGGCTGCGTCCGATATCTTCGCTGCTGACTTCTCCGTGTACATCATAAGAAGAGAACATGATGCGTTCCTTATACCAACACATCTTACGGAGGATATTTTATGTTAAAGCAGACGATCCTGCAAGCAGTACTTATATTGTTCTGTGCGTTGTTTACAGCGGCAGAATCTTCATTCACAGAGATCAACGACCACAGGCTCGAAAAACTCGCCGCATCAGGCAGCAGACGTGCCTTGAAAGTAAAAAAGATAAACGACGATCCCAAGCAGTTCCTCTCATCGGTGAGGACAGCCGTAACGCTCATCGGCTTCACTTCGTCGGCTGCCGGAACTTATTGCTTTTCCGGCAGGATATCAGAGCTGCTGAAAAAAGCCGTGCCTTCCCTTTCGGCTGAACTTCTCGCTGTCATATCGACAGCGGCAGTCATACTCGTGCTTGCATTCCTCATGGCAGTCTTCGGACAGTTCATACCAAGGCGTGCAGCAAAAAAAGAACCGGAAAAGAATGCCGTCCGGCTCGTATCGTTCGTGCCGGCAGCCGCTCTCCTCTTCTCCCCTTTCACAAAACTCGTGAGGATATGTTCAAGGGGACTGCTGAAAATAGTCGGCTTCGATCCCGACGCATCGGACGATCCCGTTACAGAGGAAGAGATACTCATGATGTCAGATGCCGGTGCTGAAACAGGTGCTATCGACGAAGACGAGAACCGCATAATAAAGAACGTATTCGCCTTCGATGACCTCACGGCTGGTCAGATATGCACTCACCGCACAGATGTATCTGTACTCTGGGCTGAGGACGATCCGGCTGTGTGGGAGGAAACTATCCACCGCACACGCCATTCCGCTTTCCCGGTATGCGGCGAAAGCGTTGACAATGTTACAGGCATACTCAATGCAAAGGATTACTTCCGCCTTGAGGACAAGAGCCGTGCATCTGTCATGAACAATGCCGTCCGTGAACCGTTCTTCGTTCACGAGAATATGAAGGCAGACAGGCTTTTCGCCTATATGAAGAAAAAAGGTGCTGACCACTTCGCTGTAGTTGTTGACGAATACGGCGGAATGAGCGGCATACTCACAGTCACAGACCTCGTTGAGAAACTCGTCGGTGATTTCGATGACGACGAGGACGATCAGCCGCAGGAACTCATCGAAGAACTCGGCGGCGGCGAATGGAATATCCCCGGAACTGCCCCTGTCTCCGATGTGTGCGAGACTATCGGCATAGATATCCCGGACGACAAGTACGATACATTCGGCAGCTATGTCATATCGCTCCTCGATGAAGTCCCGAAAAGCGGCGATAATGCCGAGATACAGACAGACAGCCTCATTATCCGCATCAACGGCATCGACCACCACAGGATAGTGAGCTGCCGTGTGAAACTCATTCAGAAAAGCGGCGATGATGAACAGCCGGAAGAAGAATGAACCAATATCACAGATGTTATTTTGATATATCATTTTTGAAATTTGATTATTTGATTTTACTGTAATAATCTCTCTTTTCTTTATTGCGACACAGTTCACACTCTAATTTGGATAATTATTACAAATTTTTTCTGATTTATAGGTCAATGTGCAAAAATTTCGTAAAAGTACGTGACAATTTCATTTCCCTGTGATATAATATATGTAAGGTGTATCAACTAACAAATAATATACCTTTGAACTTCCCTGAAATATTTTGCCGGGTTAAGGACAATTAACACAGCATGATCTTTCAAATCTGTTTTAATCTATTTCAAGAAAGGGATTCAGATATGGACAATAACAATAACTACGACGATCACAATAACTTTGAAGATCACGGTGATCAGAGCGATTACAGTGATTACAGCGGTTACAGCGATCAGAGCAGTCATTCCGACTACAGCGATTACGGCGAGTACGGTGACTACAACGAGGAGAGGCCCAGAAAAAGAGTCTCCCGAAAGACTCTGAGGACAAGACAGCTCACTGCCCTTGCAGTGATAGGTCTTCTTGTACTCATACTCATCGTCCTTCTTGCAAAAGCCTGCTCAGGCGACAAGAAAGATTCAGGCGAGACAAAGAAAAAACAGACTACTTCGACAACACAGACGACGACAAGCTCCACAGCGGATCCTTCCGCAACTTCAACAACAACTTCAACCGCTCCGATATCAACAGCAGATCCTTCACTCTCAGCTCAGGTAAAACTCGATAAGTATACTATGCAGCTCTACCCCGGCGAGATGGATATGGCATGGATCCAGGGATATCCGGAAGGTTCATACGAAGAGAACGAAGTATGGAACTCGTCCGATCCGAGGATCGCTACTGTTGACGGCTGGGGACAGGTAACGGCTGTCTCACCCGGAGAATGCTACATCCTCCTTACATTTGACAATGCACCAGGTGTTGAAGTCCAGATCAAGGTAACAGTTTATCCCGACGAGGGACAGGCTGCTCCGGGCGGAGAGACACCTGCTGAAACCCCCGATCCTAATGCTCTTCCGGATACAGATGCAGAGCCTCAGGCAGCTAACGTTGCCGAGGCTCCTGCTCCGGCAGTTGAAAATGTCGAAGGGCTTCACTACTTTCAGGATATATTGATCGCAAATAAATCGTACAGCCTTCCTGAAACCTACGATCCGGGAATGGATCCGATATGCGAGAAACAGTTTGAGGCCCTTACCGATGCAGCTGCAAAGGAGGGCCTCAAAATTTATAAGGGAACAGGTTACAGATCGTACAGCGATCAGGTAGTTATCTATAATAACTACGTAACGCTCCACGGAGAGCAAATGGCAGATGTGTATTCAGAGCGTCCCGGCTTTTCGGAGCATCAGACAGGCCTTGTAGTTGACTGCAACTCACAGGACGACAGCTTCGGATATACTCCGGAGGCAAAATGGCTCGAAGAACACGCACACGAATACGGATTCATCATCAGATACCCCAAAGGAAAAGAAGGCTCGACAGGTCATTCATATGAACCTGGCCACCTCAGATACCTCGGAAAAGAAAAAGCCACAGACGTTTACGAAAGCGGACTCAGCCTTGAGGAATACCTCGGCATTGATTCCTACTACCATTGAGAAATAATATTATGAAGAACAAAAAAAGGAAAAGCCCGGTGCATCAGGTGACATATCACTGATACCGGGCTTTATTATTTACATGAGCGAATTGTATTTCTCGACAGCCGTATCGATAACGCCTGTCCACTGTTCACGGAGCTTTGCCCATGAATCGACTTCTTCGCAGCCTTCGAGGAGAGCGTTCGTGAGATTGTTCATGACTCCCCTTGTATCGTAGGTGTAGCCGTCCTTGTACATCGATTCGCCCATACCATAGCCGAAATCGAACATCGGGACGATATTATCCGGATCACGGTATTCCTGTATCGCATCGTACTGCTCCTCGGTGATGTAGCTGCGGACGACTCCGCCGGCAGTCTTCTCGACGATGAGAGCTTTCTGTTTTGCGGCTTCACGGTATTCCTCCGAATATTCTGCGAGCCTTTCACACTTGATATATGCTGCAACAGCATCTCCGTGTTCAGAACCCTTCACGAGCATCTTCGCACCGTAGTTGCAGCAGAGATAATACTCGTCTGCATCGGGAGCTTTCGGGAAAGGCACTACCATGAGATCCATGCCCTCGTTCTGAGCATTTGAAGTTCCGAGAGTCCAGTCAGCCATAGCATAGAAAAGCGTTGACTGATCGTTCGGGAAAAATCCTGCCCAGCCGGGGACATACAGACCGTGAGCGGCTATCTCCTGCATGAGCAGTTCGGCTTTTTCTATCTCCGGATCGTCTATATTGTTGATGAATTTTCCGTCCTCGTAATTTATCACCGTATGGCCGGTAGACTGTATGACAGCCTGTCCGAACCAGCCGCAAATGCCGTATCTCTGAGCTGCATCGGTGCTTCCGGCGGTAAAATCCTTCATCATATCCATAAAAACGTCCCAGTCCCACTTGCCCTCACAGTAAAGCTCATACGGATCTTCAAGGCCGTTCTCCTGCATGAGCTTCCGGCTGTATGTTATAAGGAGCGGATCGCATATAGTGTATGGAATGACATAGTGCTGACCGCTGTACTCCATCATATCGATGACATCTTCCATATCGTCCCAGATGCCGCTGTCCATGCCGAGCGAATCGAAATACGGATCAAGCGGATCATACTGACCGCTCGAAACTCCGTCCGGGACAGCGTCCCATTCATACGGGAACATATCCACCTGATCGCCGCTGTTTATCATATTTGCGAGGGAATCGAACTTCTTGTCGGAGGAGACTATGACATCTTTTACCTTGCAGCCGTACACATCTTCAAAGAGTGCGAGTGCAACAGAGCGGTCGTTGTTGTTCAGGGGATTGAGTCCGTAGTCAGCGAGCCACACTATCGTCTGACCGCTTATATCGGGAGCATCGGAAAGTCCGTCAAAAACTTCATCGTCCTTTGAAACAGCGACTTCATCTTCCGGTTTGTAATGCTCGTTCGATACAGATGACTCACTGCTGCTTTCGCCGCCTTTCCCGCATGAA
Organism: Ruminococcus flavefaciens; assembly: GCA_902796705.1. Classification (GTDB taxonomy): domain Bacteria; phylum Bacillota; class Clostridia; order Oscillospirales; family Ruminococcaceae; genus Ruminococcus; species Ruminococcus flavefaciens_W. The sequence continues at coordinate 3,116 of CADBQF010000355.1, read as the reverse complement.
GCAGCCGAGGTCATAAGTGCCGCAAGAGCAGCAGTACCGGCGATGACACGCTTGAGATATCTCATCATCTCACACTCCTTTCGCAGCCGCCGGAACAGGCAGCTTTTCTATATTATACAATAAGCAGTACATATATGTCAAGTATTTTGCACGAAGTGTCCGTGTGTGCCGCAGAGTCCCAAAAATACGGAAAAATTTGCGAAAAGACTTGATTTTTCCGGAAATGCGTGATATAATATATATGATGATAGTTAAAGTGTAAAGACCGGAACATTCCGGTCTTTCGTTTATATTAGACTACTTATCCTGAAAGGAACAATGTCATGAAATTCAAGAAATTCGGCGGTACCGAGAAGAAAGTCTATGACCTCATCAAACCGGTCACGGACGAACTCGGCTACTATCTCTGGGACGTGTGCTACGAAAAAGAGGGAGCTTCATGGTATCTGCGTATCTTCATCGACTGCGATGAGGGCATAACCATTGCCGACTGCGAAAGAGCTACCGCCCCTATCAGCGATCTTCTCGATCAGACTGATCCGATATCACAGAGCTATATGCTCGAAGTCGGCTCAGCCGGTCTTGAAAGAGAACTCGTCAAGGAAGATCACTTCGAGGTGTGCTGCGGCGATACCGTCAGAGTACGCCTTATACGTGAAAAAGACGGAGAAAAAGAGATCGTCGCCCAGCTTAAAGGAGCTGACAAGGACGGCGTTACAGTCATCACCGACAGCGGCGAGGAGAAAACTTTCGCTCTCGCTGATATCGCTTTCGTGAAGCTGTATCTCGATTTCTGAGGTCTGCCTGTTATCAATCTGTCAACCAAATTATTTTGTACTGGAGGAATATACACAAATGAACAAGAACAACAGCTTTTTTGAAGCTCTTGAGTCGCTCGGAGAGGAAAACAGCGTCGAGACTGCCCTTCTGATCGAAAAAGTCAAGACAGCTATGCTCAAAGCAGCAAGAAGAGCTTATCCGCACAGTGAGGAACGCATAAGGATCGAGATCGATCCCGTTACAAAGAAATTCGCTATGTATATAGCTCAGGAGATCATCGAAGATGAGCCTATCGATGTCAACGAGATAAACATCGCTTCCGCAAGGCTCATCGATCCCAATGCTGTAGTAGGCGGTACGATACTCAAGGAGATCGATATCTCCACTCTCGGCAGAATGGCTGCCCTCTCCGCTAAACAGTCGATAAAGGGCGACCTCCGTGAGATCAACCGTGAGCAGATGCTCAACCGCTTCGCTTCAAAGGAGCATGAATGTATCATTGCCAAGGTTTCTCAGGTAGAACCCGGAAAAGGCACTGTCACCGTTGAGTACGACGGCACAGAGCTTTATCTCTTCAAGAATGAGCAGATACCCGGCGAAAAGCTCGAAGAAGGCCAGATGGTAAAGGTATATATCACAAACATCGCTGCCAAGACAAAGAAGCCTATCGTAAAAATATCACGTACCCACAAAGATCTCGTAAAGAGACTCTTTGAGATAGAAGTCCCTGAGATATACGACGGCATCGTTGAGATAAAGTCCATATCCAGAGAAGCCGGTTCAAGAACAAAAATGGCTGTCTGGTCGAACGATCCCAACGTTGATGCTATCGGTGCGTGCATCGGTTCAAAGCGTGCAAGGATCACGGCTGTAGTGAACGAACTCAACGGCGAGAAAATCGATATCATTCCGTGGAGCGAAGTTCCGGCTGAATTCATCGCAAGAGCCCTTGCTCCGGCTGAGGTGATAAAGACTATCATCACTTCCGAGGAAGAAAAGACCTGCACTGTCATCGTTCCGAACAACCAGCTCTCGCTCGCTATCGGCAACAAGGGACAGAATGCAAAGCTCGCTGCAAAGCTCACAGGATTCAAGATCGACATCAAGCCGCAGTTCGACGCTTCCGGTGCAGAAGCCGCTGAACTCAGCCCCGACTTCGTCGTTCCCCAGCCTGTAAAGGAAGAGGAAGAAGCTGCTGCCGATGCTGATATCACTGAAACAGCAGAAGCTCCCGTTTCAGAGGAAGCCGCTGAAGCTCCGGCTGAAACAGAGCAGTCCCCTGCTGACGATGAGACAGCAGCAGAAGAGAAGCCCGAAGAGGAATAATATCTATGAAACCAAAAAAGATGCCCATGAGAATGTGCCTCGGCTGCAATGAGATGAAGCTCAAAAAAGACCTCATCCGTGTGGTACGCTCTCCTGAAGGTGAGATAAGCCTTGACTTCACCGGTAAAAAATCAGGCAGAGGTGCTTATATATGCCGCAGCAGCGAATGTTTTGAAAAAGCACGCAAGGCACGCAGATTCGAGAAGTCATTCTCTTGCAGGATCGACGACAGCGTTTACGCAGGAATGGAGAACGAACTTGAAAAAGAAGAAAATGTCTGACCTTCTGACTATCTGCCTCAAAGCAGGCAAAGCTGTAAAAGGGTTCGACAGCACGGCAGATTCCGTGAGGAACGGAAAAGCCTTCTGCGTCCTGACCGCCTGCGATGCTTCGGAAAAAACAGTCAAGGAAGCCGCTTTTGTATGCGGCAGATACGGAATACCGATAATTTCAACAGACATATCCAAAGACGAGATGGCAGTCCTCTGCGGCAAGACCACGGCTGTCATCGCTGTGTGCGACCAGAACTTTGCAGACGGTTTCGCAAAATTAGCCGCACAGGAACATCAGCAAGCATAATATTTACGATCAGATAATCAAGCCGTACATACTGCGGCACGCAAATGGAGGTATTTTAAGCCTATGGCAAAAAAAATAAAGTTAAGTGACGCTGCAAAGGATCTCAGCGTATCTTCACAGGAGCTGATAAACTACTTCGCTGAAAGAGGCGATACAAAGAAGAAGGCAGCCTCTGCTCTTACTGAGGACGAGATGAACCTCCTTCTGGAGCATTACTCAAAGCTCCACGAAGTCAGCTCATTTGATGATTACTTCAAATCGAAGGATCAGCCGAAGCCTGTAAAGACCGAAGAAGAAAAGAGACCTGCTCCGGAAAAGAAAGCTCCGGCCAAAAAGCAGGAAAAGAAACCCGCTGCTCCCAAGAAGCAGGAGGAAAAGAAGCCGGAAGCTGCTCCTGCTCCCAAGAAGGAGGAGAAGGTACAGGAGACCGC
>CADBQF010000354.1 GCA_902796705.1 Ruminococcus flavefaciens | reverse complement strand
GTTTCCGATATGGATTCATACGGCGGAAAGGTAAAGACATACGAGCCTGACGACAAGATCAGTTTCACCGAAGTCTACGACCTCTACAAGTCGCAGACTGAATAAACTTAGTCCGTCTGACGGACAATAATATGAGCCTGTAAGTTCCGGGGCATCTCCGGATATCCCGGACTTCAGAATATATATTTTTTTGGAGGAATCATCAATGAAAAAAAGGTTTATCGCTCTTATGGCTGCTGTAACAGCAGTATGCTGCGTGTTTGCTTCATGCGGAGACGAGGAAAGCAGCAAGGAAGAAACTTCCGCTAAGACATCACAGAGCGAGTCTTCTGCTGAGTCTGAGACACAGGCAGAGACAGAAGCCGAGACAGAAACAGAAGCCGAGACAGAAGCCGAAACTGAGGCAGAGACAGAAGCCGAGGCTGAGACTGAGGCCGAGACAGAAGCAGAAGCAGAGACCGAAGCTGAAACAGAGGCAGCAGCTATAAGTGCAGAGACACTTTACAAGGCTGTAAATACTGTTATGGTAGACTTTGACTCTCAAGGTACTACACTTCCCGTTTCATGCGTTATCTCTTCTGACAAGAGCAAGAACTACAACGTTTCACTCTCTGATGAGGAGCTTGGCAAGTTCTACGAGACTCTTTCTCAGTATGCACAGATCGGTGATACAGAATATATCGCTGTTATCGGTGCAGACAGTGCGTGCAAGTATGCTGCTGTAACTTCTGACGGAACTTCAGTTGAGATCTATCCTGAAGGAGAGGGTAATTCCGCATCTTTCGCTGACTGCGTAGAGCAGGCTAAGACTGACGCTGAATGATCTGATGATCCTGCCATATATCCCCGCCCTTTCGGGCAGGGACTATGCCGCAGGCTTCCGGATATCATAATTCTTATGACCGCCGCAGAGTGAGTGATATGTGCGGCTGCGATAAGAGCGATGATATATCATTATAACAAGGAGGGTATCATATATTATGTTTAGAAAAACAACAGCACTTCTGCTTGCGGCGGCTTCTGCCGGCTGTTTGCTGACTTCGTGCGGAAAAACAAAACTTGAGGGAAAATATGAGCTTTGTACTTCATACGGCAAGGGACTTGATGTAGATGTAAGATTCAGAGCCGACGGAAGCATGAGATTCAACGGCGAAAAATGCAGCTTTGAAGTCCTTAATGCAAATACACTCAAAATTAAAAATTCAGATGACAGCTCCGTTTCCGGAAAAGTCACCTTCGAGATAAAGGACAAGGACGATAAACTCATCTATATCGAAGATGTATCGGAAAAATTTGAAAAGACTGAGCTTAATCAGGCAGCAAGCACCCTGATGAAAGCCTACACTACTGCCGCTGTAGAGCTTGACGATGAAGGTCAGTTCGATCTGGACGGAGCTTACATAATTGCAGATCCGGATCATACCAAATTTGATATCATGAACGGAAAAGATGAAGAGCTTGCCGATACGCTCAGGGAACGCAGCAAGTCGTTCTTTGAGAATACCGATGAACTGTCATATTTTGTCGTGATGAATGACGGTGTGTGTGTTGCTGCTGCGGCTTCATTCAGCGACGGAGAAGGCGAGGTAACCGGCCTTTATCCGGCTAACAAGATCGTCGATATCGTTTCGTATGATTATTCGGAAGAGCTCGGCAGCAAGGACAAGATAACCTATGACGAAGTATATCAGAAGTATAAAGACCAGATAAAACAAATAAATGACGGAGAACTCTATTTCCGTTTCTGATAAGAAACAAATCTGATCCCATTTCAGGAGAGCGATAATATGAACAGGAAATCAGCATCACTTCTGCTCACAGCCGTTCTGACAGGCTGTATGCTGACTTCATGCGGAAAACCCCAGCTTGAAGGTCAGTACGATCTGTGTACTGTTTCCGGTATAACTATCGGGACAAGCATAGAGTTCAGGAAAAACGGAACTGTTTACATAAGCGGAGACAAGGGAAAATTCGAGGTCACAGGCAAGGATACTATCACGATTAAAAAAACTACCGATCCGTCGCTTTCGGGAAAGTTCAAATTCAAGCTGACCGATAAGGACGATAACCATATCTACATAGAGGATATATCGGAGGCGAAGCAGAAGATAGCTCTCGATAACAAGGCTTTTCTGCTTTACAGTGCGGTGAACAGTGCCATGCTCGATACGTCTATCGCTACAGGACAGTATTACAGCGGAACTTACATGATAAGCTCCGATGAGAAGAACAACTATTCAAATGACGGAAATACTCCGCTCGATACGAAGTTCGTGATCGATGCGGCGAAAGTATACCTTGACGATATCGACAAGCTCAAATTTGTCGTAGTCATCGATAATAATACCTGTATAGCGGCTGCGTGTTCGGTCAGCGGAAGCATGGCGGCTGGTTCGTATCCGACGGAGGGTATACTTGATATCAAGACGAGACAGACGATATATGAATTTTCGGAGAAAGACAGGGTGACTGTTGATCTGATAACGAATCAGTACAGGAAGCAGTTCAGCTAAAAGAAAAAAACGGCGAAGATACGCTTTGCGGCAAAAGCGGAACGCCGCCCCTACAGAATGTCCGGATAATTTTAACGTAAGGCATGATGCTTTCTGCTCCCACACAATTTCCCCACACACGTCTTCAACCCCATTCCATTCCCAGGCTTTTTGCCGGTTCAATTAAGGAGAGATTATGAAAAGATGTATTGCCCTCTGCTCGGCACTGATGCTCGTGCTGGCAGGCTGCGGTGACAAGAAAAAAGATAAAGTCAGTCAGCTCGACGGTCAGTGGACTCTCGCTACCGCCGACGGCATTAACCTCGAATCGAACGTCACGTTCAGCGGGAAGAAATTCACCTACGTCAATCCCGTTCAGGTGTCCTATGAGGGCGAATTCAAGGACTCCGACAAAAATGTCGATATCGAGATACCTACCGTGAACGCTGAAACTTATCATGGTGCTATGGACAGCGATGACGAGAATATGAAGGCTCTCATGATAGAGCTTGAAAATGCACTGATAGGCGATATGAGCGGCGGCCATAAATATAAGATAATCGACAAGAAAAAGCGGTATCTCTACATCGAAGGCTATTCCGAGAGAGATGCTGAATGCCTGTATGTCCATATCGCTGAGTCTCTCGCACACGCTTTTCAGGGTGCATGGAGAGATTCCGG
>CADBQF010000353.1 GCA_902796705.1 Ruminococcus flavefaciens | reverse complement strand
CTTCATTTTTCCGGAATGACCATATCCGGTATCCCTGAAAATATCACCGGACAGCTCCGGGAAATATCATCAGCCGCCGCACAGCAGTAAGAAACCGGACAGGAGGATCATTCCTCCTGTCCGGCTCTTTGTTTACCCGATCAGAACAACTGTCCCGGAAGTTTCAGCTTTTCCTTCGGCGGAAAATTCCTGTCGAACTCCTCGACATCTTCATCAGAAACATAATATCCCTGCGGAGTCTTGTAAACTCCCGTTATTCCGCCGAGATATCCCGGTATAAGCTCTTTGCAGAGAAAGAACGAAGCATCTGCACCTTCCGGAAGATCATGATACCTTATCCCGAAGCGGCTCGAATAGTCGAAGCCGCTCTTTCCGTAGAAAGCGATATTTCCCTCGAAAAGCACAGCACCGTATCCGAGCTGTGCAGCTTTTTCAAGCGAATAGCCGAGCAGTATCTTTCCAAGTCCTTTACGCTGAAGCTCCGGAAGTATACCGATAGGCCCCATAGTCAGGACGGGTATGATCCTTCCGTCATCTGCATCGATGACAGTCCTTGCGAACATATTCTGTCCGATAAGCTTTCCGCCTGACTCCATAACGAAGTCGAGTTCTCTTACGAAAGCCGGATCATCACGGAGCATATGAAGTACATAGTGTTCCGAGCAGCCGGGGCGGTAAACGTTCCAGAAAGCCTCTCTGACGAGATTTTCAGTTTCTCTGTAGTCGTCTGTAGTTTCCAAACGGATAATATAGTCATTTTTATTCATTGTTTTTCCTCCTGAAAATTGTTGACATCAACTGCACGAATGCGGGAGGTCAGTGACAGCCAGCGACCTCCCGGTCAGCCTGCTATCTCCAGTGAATCGTACTTTTTCAAACAGCACTCTCCTGTAATAATATTTATACCGCCTCTTCCGCCCGTAAAGCAGCAGGCGTGGAAGAGGGAAGTATCATTTATGCCAATAGCCGTTAAGATAGGCTATTCTTGCGTTGAGCCATTCATCGAGGTAATCAGCAGCGTCCTGCTGGTCACGGCATTTTGCCGAACGTTCGGAAAGCTCATTTATGATATCATCATTATCGATGATATTGTTCCATTTGCTGTAATTTCTTTCAAAAGCTGTTTTATACTGTTTTGCGTCGTCCTGCACCATAGAACACATACGGCTGAAAGTTCCGCCGTCATAGAGAGCAGTCCATTTTTCCGCAATGATATCAGTGAACCATTCCTCATTCATAAGGACAGCGAGCCACGGATTTATCGTCTCGTAGAAGTCATTCACGTCACTGACGATATTTGCGGCGTACATACCCTGACCGTCCTGACAGCGGTTCTTTTTATTTCCCATAGAGGAATCAAAATCCCACGGAGCTTCAAAAGTAAGTTTTTTATCTCCTCCCTCACCGAGATCAACGTCCATGAAAAAGCTCGACCAGTAAATATCAGCATCGCACGTAAGTTCTGAAACTATATACATATCAGCGAGCGAATCCACATTGACAGCACGCCTTACAGCTTCTTCCGGAGAGATATCAGAGACCTTTGATATCTCCGTGAACTGATCGTTGAAGACATATGCTTCGTCGTTATATGCGGCGAAGTACATTATATCATATACATTATTGATATAATTTTCTATGAAATCATGCTGCTCCTTTGAATTGACGGTACTCTTGATGCTTATTCCGACATCATGTTCATCTGAGAGCGGACGCATAGTCTTTCCGCTGCCGCCGTTTCCGTCAAACGGGACGAGGGGAGCGTTATCAGCATACGAAACGAACACACTGTGCAGCTCGTCCTCATTCATATAATAACCGTCATACTCCATGAAATAGCCGATATCAGTCCCCTGATAGTCCTTTTCCGGAGAAGTTATATCTATCCTGTGCTTGTTGACCTGCTGCATATCGGCAAGGAGATATACTCCCCAGTATTCGCCGTTTATCTCGACTTCGACAAATTCGGCATCAGCAGCGAAAAGTCCGTCTTTTCCGAGTATCTCCCTTGAAGCGGCGAGAGCGGCTTTGTCTCTTGAGAGCGAGCCGTCCTTATATCCGGCGAGGAGTACCCAGTTTTTCATCTCAGCTCCTTCATTAAGACCGTCCATAGCCTGCTTCTGACTGAACTTTATCCTGAGCGGCTTTTTATCGTAAACCGTAGTCCAGTTTCCACGGACTTTGACCTGTGCATCTGCATTGCTGAAAAGCGTACCTCCGCCCGGAGCTGTCAGAGTTATTCTGCATTCCTCATAATACGGGACAGGCGGCTTTATATATCCCGGAGTCCATGTTGAGATAGCCTCCGAAACGTGATCGGCAACAGGCTTTGTCACAAAATCCATGACATTATCGCTTCTATCGTTCGTTTCGATAGAAAGAACGGGCATACAGTCACCTGTTTCATATACTTTTGTATCCTTTTCTGAAACAGGTCTTGAAGTCTCCGTATTATTTTCAGTCGTTTTTTCCTTTTTCACAGGATCGTTTTTTTGAGCTTCTGATGAGATGCT
>CADBQF010000352.1 GCA_902796705.1 Ruminococcus flavefaciens | reverse complement strand
GTATCTCTCGGTGAGCGAGGAGGGATAATTCTCTTTCAGGAAGAGCAGGAGCTTCATCGCAAGTGTCTCTATATCGAGGATATCGTCGCTGATAGCACCCGTGAATGCGAGCCTTACCGCTGCTTCCTGATCCTCGAACTTCGGCCACAGAACACCGGGAGTATCGAGAAGTTCTGTATTATCCGGAAGTTTCACCCACTGTTTTGTACGTGTTACGCCCGGTCTGTCCTCGGCTTTGGCACGCTTTGAACCGGCGAGCTTGTTTATGAGCGAGGATTTGCCGACATTCGGTATGCCGACTATCATCAGTCTTATCGGAGCGTTCGCCATTCCGCTGCGGCTGCGTTTTTCCATGAGTTCGCTGAGGACTCCGGACTTCAGGGTGGGAATGACGTTCTTCACGCCTCTGCCAGACTTGCAGTCAACGGCTACGGCGGAAGCACCTGTATTCCTGAAATAATTTATCCATTTCTGCGTTGCCTTTTCGTCGGCAAGGTCGCATTTATTGAGCAGGACTATACGTGGCTTTTTACCGGTGAGCCTGTCCATTTCGGGATTTCTTGCAGAGAGCGGAGTCCTTGCATCGACGATCTCGCAGACTGCATCGACGAGCTTGAGATTAGCCGTGATGAGTCTCCTCGTCTTCGCCATATGACCGGGGAACCACTGTATCTGCTTCATATCGGTATTGTCCACATGAACCTCCTTATCAGCTTACCAGACCTATCTTTTTCAAAGGAGCGATCCTCATGACAGCTTTTCCGATAACGTCCTCCACCGGGATAAGGCCGACTTCTTCATAGCGGCTGTCCTTTGAGACAGCTCTGTTGTCGCCCATGACGAATATATATCCCTCCGGGATAGTTATCGGATACTGACCGGTGAAAGCACCGCCGTCCATGTGAGTCAGTCCGGTTATGTACGGCTCGTCGATCATTTTTCCGTCAACGTACACCGCACCTCTTTCAAAATCGATATCAAGAGTCTGACCGCCCGTGGCGATGACTCTCTTGACGATCACCTTCTTCATGCCCTTTCCGATAACAGGCTGACCGTTATCATCGAGCCTTACGCTGCTGTTGCAGGAGATAACGACTATATCGCCGCACTCAGGCTCGTACTCGAATTTATACGTGATGAGCCTTTCACCGGTATGCAGTGTATTCTCCATAGATACGCCGTCAACTGTCGCCAGACGGAAGATATACGTGAATATCAGTGTCGTGACGAAGAGCGATATGAACGCTATTTCCAGAAATGCCGCCAGTTCGTGGATAAACGAGTCAGCGGCTTTTTTCTTCTTTTTATTCATTTATTTTCTCATACACCTCTGGAGTCTTCTTTTCCGAATCCAGGAGAATGGTGAACCTGTCCTTGGGGAAGTATCTTGCAACGACGACACCATATACCTGATCGTCCTTTATAAGTCCGACAAAGTCATTTCTGCTGTCGGCAGAATTGTTTCTGTTGTCTCCCATAACGAAGCAGTAGCCCTCAGGGATAGTTATGGGATACTGACCTGTGAAAGCACCCTGGTCCCTTGTTGTGGCATCTGCTATATACGGTTCATCGAGGACTTTTCCGTCAACTGTTACCGTACCTGTCCCGAAATCGATATCGAGCGTCTGACCGCCTGTAGCGATGACTCTCTTGACGATGCACTCCTTGAGGTTGGAACCGGTGATATCTTTTTTGTATACATTTCCGTTCTCGTCAAGGAGATATGAAGCATCATTATCGACAATGACGATGTCTCCGTATTCGAGCTTTCCGTATACTGTATTCATGACGACTCTGTCACTGTCGTAAAGGGTATGGTTCATGGAAGAACCCTGCACCTGAACGGGATGCAGCAGATATGTGAACGTCAGAAGCACAAAGAACACCGTTATAAGAGCGGTCTCTGCCATTTCGATCAGGTCATTCCTGAAACGTTCGGCACGCTCCTTCTTCTTTTTCTCAGGATCTTCCTCCTCGGCATCTTCGTCGGACTCGCCGTCTGTTTCGTCTCCAGCGGAAGTATCCTCAGTATCTTCAGCGTCGGTTTCTTCGTCATTTACAGCAGCTTCCTGTTCCTGAAGCTCTTCGTTTTCGATCTCTTTTTCCATTTTCCGGCACCTCTTTCCGTGCTTATGTATCATAACTGCCTGAGCAGCCGTATCTGATTTGTCTTAACAAAAAAGGGACATAACTGTCCCTTGCAGGAGAGCAGATGAGCCAGGCAGATGAACTGCCTGAACTCAGTTCTCAGCCTCTTAGCGGATCTGTTCCTTGACCTTAGCAGCCTTGCCGACTCTGTCTCTGAGGTAGTAGAGCTTAGCTCTGCGTACTTTACCGTGTCTTACGACCTCTACCTTAGCAACAGCGGGAGCGTGTACAGGGAATACTCTCTCGATACCGCAGCCGTGAGCAACACGTCTTACAGTGAAAGTCTCGCTGATTCCGCCGTGCTTCTTAGCGATAACAGTACCCTCGAATATCTGGATACGGCTCTTGTCGCCTTCCTTGATCTGTACGTGAACCTTTACAGTGTCACCTACTTCAAATGCCGGAACTTCTTCCTTCTTCATGCTTGAATCGCTGATCAACTTAAGTGCATCCATTTTAATTTCCTCCTAAAATTTCCGGACTTTCTTACCTGTCAGGCGGAAGGTATCAAGCATAATACCAGCCGCCGGAAAACATCATAACGCTCATGCGTATCTCAGGCAGCGGACTGTCCGATTTAATGTCTTGCGGCATTAATTCTCATCTGACCGTAAGGGCAGACGGACTTCAAATGCTTTTATATCATATCACACTTTACAAAAAAATGCAAGTCTTTTTTTGCATAATTACAAATTTATATTTTTTAACTATTTTAGTTTCCCTTTTACTTGAATTCATTCCCGTCAGCACACAGTATCGCTGTACGGCATATCTTTTCAGGCTCGAACGGGATATCTGTCTCTTTCCGGAGTGCTTCAAAGAACAGCGTCGGATTATAATTCGTCTGCGTTCCTGCCGGAAGTCTCATGACCATATCCACCGAACCGCCCGAAAGCACGCAGTCCGTTATCTTCATATCCGGCTTGATATCGACCGTCTTGATGCCTTTCTTCGTTTTCTTCTCAATAAGTATCTCGTCAGCGGAGATCAGCCTGTGAACGGCTTCTTCAAGCTTTTCCGGCTCGTCTGACACCAGCGAGAAGCTGTACTCTGCCTCCGTTATGAACGTTATCTTCTGCACCTGCTCCGCTACGGAAACTATCCTCATTCCCTCCGGCATAACGGCATTGAGCCTGTCACGCACTTCGTCGAACGGCATATCCTCCGTGATGTTGAAATCCATTATCTCGCACGAACTCTCAAACCCCAGCGACAGTGCAAGTGCAAAACTGTAATACGGGTGCGGATTGAATCCCTCTGTATACCATATAGGCAGCTTCGACCGCCTGAAAGTCCTGAGCATACATCTGTTAAGGTCAAGGTGCGAGATATATTTCGCCCTGCCCTTCTTCTCAAAGACAGCTCTCAGTCTCAGCAAAAGCATTCCCTCCCCACAACTTTATTAACGCCGCAGCCGGAGCATCTCTGACGGCAGTTCGGAGTCGTGACAGCCTTGTGTGCTGTCTGGTTCTCACGGATAAAGAATTTCTTATCCACATAATAATCAAGATGATCCCACGGAAGAATCTCGTCGTATTCAAATCTTCTGTTTGCGTAGAATGCCGGATCAACTCCGCATTCCTCAAAGGCTTCCACCCACCTGTCATAGTGGAAATGCTCGCCCCAGCTATCGAATTTACAGCCTTTCTTCCATGCAGTATAGATAGCCTGACAGAGTCTTCTGTCGCCTTTTGCGAGAACGGCTTCGAGCATACTTACATTTGAATCATGGTAGCTGACCTTGACTTTCTTCGTCTTGACGGAATCAAGGAGGAGCTTCTGCTTATGCTCTATCATCTCCCTTGTATCCTGCGGCTCGAACTGGAACGGCGTGAAAGGCTTTGGAACGAACGTCGCACAGCTTATCGATATCTGTATGCCCTTTCCTTTCGGGCGGTCTTCTATCGAATAGAAAAGGTCGATGAGCCTGTGAGCGAGTTCTGCTATACCTATTATATCCTCGTCTGTCTCTGTCGGCAGTCCCATCATGAAATAGAGTTTTACCGAAGCATAGCCGCCCTTGAAAGCTATGCGGCAGGTGTTCATTATCTCCTCCTCGGAGACATTCTTGTTGATAACGTCACGAAGTCTCTGCGTGCCGCCCTCTGCTGCGAACGTCAGACCGCTCTTGCGGACTTTCTTTATCTTTTCGAGCAGACTCTCCGAGAAATTGTCCACACGCAGCGACGGGAGCGAGAGATTTACCTTTTCCTTTGCCGTATAATCGATAAGCTCCGTGAGCATAGGATCTATCTCCGAGTGGTCGCTCGTGCTGAGCGAAGCGAGAGATACCTCGTCGTAGCCTGTATTCTCGCAGAGTGCCTTTGTCTCACGGACGATAGTGTCTGTGTGCTTTTCCCTGAAAGGACGGTAGATGAATCCCGCCTGACAGAAGCGGCAGCCTCTTATGCAGCCACGGAGAACTTCCACCGAGACTCTGTCCTGTACGATCTCCGTGAACGGAACGACGAAATTCTCCGGATAGTACACGCTGTCGAAATCCTTGATGATACGCTTCCTGACCTTTTCCGGGGCGTTGTCCGTCACTTCAAGATGATCGATCGTTCCGTCCTCTTTATAGTGGAATTTATAGAACTGCGGAACATAAACGCCCTGTATCTGAGCCGCACGTCTGAGGAAATCGAGCTTACCTGCCCCCTGCTTCTTCATTTCAAGATACAGATCCATGAGTTCGAGGTTCACTTCCTCGCCCTCACCGAGAATGAACAGGTCGAAGAAATCAGCCAGCGGCTCCGGATTACAGACGCACGGGCCTCCGGCACAGATTATGTTCGTCAGCTCATCTCCCCTGTCACGGGCGAATACCGGTATGCCGGCAAGTTCGAGCATATTCAGCACATTCGTATACGAAAGCTCATACTGCATCGTGAAGCCTATGAAGTCGAAATCCTTCACCGGATCAAGGCTCTCCAGTGCATAGAGCGGTATATCGTTCTCACGCATTATCTCCTCGAAATCAAGTCCGGGAGCGAATACTCTCTCGCACCAGTAGTTCTCCCTCTCATTTATAAGAGAGTAAAGTATCTTCATGCCGAGGTGGGACATACCTATATCATATGTATCCGGAAAGCAGAAAGCGAACCGGACATCTATCTTTGAAGCATCTTTCATTATGCTGCCGACCTCTCCGCCGATATAGCGTGAAGGCTTCTGTACGTTCAGCAGATGCTTCTCTATTTTTTCTCTTAGTTCAGACATTTACTCCTCCTTGATTATCGTAAACTTCCCTGCTGCCCGGCAGTATATCATTGTGGCCCACATCAATATCAATAACCCCAGACAAATGATACGGCCAGCGGTAAGCTTAGGTATTTCATAATGTTCCCTGACTCCGTTTTTTCCATGTACGATAAGAACTGTTTTTCTGCCTATATGGTCTTTATAAGTCGTGTCGATATCCAGTTCTGTTCCGTCGTCAGTCATGAACGTAGTTATATATCTGCTGTTCCTTGTTTCGTATTCTGTGTGCATTCTTACAACGGTACATTCAATTGGTTCGCCTGCTGTAACTGCCGGCAGATTTCTCAGATATGTGTTTCCGAATATAAAGGCCGGGACAATCACAGTCATAAGGACAAGTAGTATTATCAGTTTCCGGTAGTCAGTGTATTTTATTCCTCCTGCCATTCCTGTTCCTCCGTAAATAAAATATTTTTATCAAAGATTTTCCTTATTGAAACGCACCGGAAGAAAATCAGAGAGCTTATGAACTCCGTCTGAAAGGACTATCATGAAGTCATCTCCGCAGAATTCGGAAAGGACTTGCAGACACGCACCGCACGGCGGACACGGTGCTGAAAAATCTCCGTCGCCGCTGCCGGCTATGGCAATCGCCCTGAAATTCGTGAATCCGCTCGATACCGCCTTGAAAACAGCCGTCCTCTCCGCACAAATCGTCAGCGAATACGATGCGTTCTCGATATTGCAGCCTGTGAAGACCTGTCCGTCCTCCGTCAGAAGTGCCGCACCCACACGGAATTTACTGTACGGCGAATAGGACTTTTCTGCCGCACGGACAGCCATTTCAAAAAAAGTCTTGTTATCCATAGCGATACCTCAGTTCTTGTGACCGTGGCCGACTTTACGCTTTTTGCCGTCGGGAGTCATGATGTAAGTATTGTTGAGCTGAGCGGCAAGATTTCCGACGACTGCCTGTCTGTACTCGTTGCGGAGAGCAGTCTGCTCGGCTTTTTCGGCTTCGGTAAGGCCTTCCGCCTTTGATTTATGTGCAAGTTCGTTTATGCGGTCGATTTTTTTCTGATCCACTGAAAACACTCCAATCATAATTTATGGGTATATTCTAACATATTTTCACGCACTTTGCAAGACATAAATGAAGATGAAAGATACGGCAAGAACTGACTTGCAAGAAGCAGGAGTTTATGTTATAATTTTTTGAAAGGGAGGTCTGTTATATGAAAAAGATCGCTGTAGTCACCGGAGGTTCAGGCGGTATCGGAGAAGCCGTCTGCCGAAGGCTCGCTGATGACGGATATTTCGTCGTCGTGTGCTGTTCACGCTCTGCGGAAAAAGCCTCTGCCATTGCAGAAGAGATCGGCGGTTATCCGCTGTGTTTCGATACATCTGACAGTGCGGCGGCGAAAAAAGCTCTCGGAGGCATAGAAGAAAAATACGGCAGTATCGATCTGCTCGTCAACAATGCAGGCATTTCGGAAGTCGATCTGTTCCAGTGCATACCGCAGGAAAAAGCCGACAGGATATTATCGGTGAACCTCGGCGGCACGCTGAACTGTTCCAGAGCGGTGCTTCCGGGAATGATCTCACGTCACAGCGGAGTTATAATAAATGTGTCCTCGATGTGGGGGCAGTGCGGTGCATCGTGTGAAGTGGATTATTCTGCATCGAAAGCCGGGATAATAGGCTTTACAAAGGCACTCGCAAAGGAGGCAGCTCCGTCGGGGATAAGGGTGAACTGCGTCGCTCCGGGATTTATAATGACGGAGATGAACAGCCGCTTCTCCCCGGAAGACCTTGAACTGATAAAGGAAGATATCCCCCTCGGCATATTCGGAGAACCACGCCACATAGCCGATGCAGTCTCGTTCCTCGCATCAGGTCAGGCGGAATACATCACCGGTCAGGTGCTTGCAGTCAACGGGGGAATGGTGATCTAAGGGGGTATGGGGGGAAGCTGAGCCAGCTTCACCGCTTTGTCCGTTGATAGTCTTTACAGGGCGGTAGTCTGCTTTCGCTCAACCCTTAGCAATGTTAAAATGTAGGGAACGCCGCCCGTGTCCGCTGTCAATTTGATCTGCTTGAGGCATTGTAAGTCAATCTCCCTGCACAGCAGGGAGTCACCCCTCATTCATCTATTACTAAGGACTGAGCGAAGGAAGACTTCCCGTCTGTAAAGACTATCAACGGACTAAGCGGTTCCGTTGTGTACCGAACGAAGTGAGGATTTCACAACGCACACTCCGTGCAAGC
>CADBQF010000351.1 GCA_902796705.1 Ruminococcus flavefaciens | reverse complement strand
ATGTCACAGAAGAGCTTTTCGGTAGGCGTGAGGATAGAACACCGCCGTGAAGATATCGACAAGGCGATGTACGGCAGCTTTGCCGGTCACAAGGCATTGAAAGCGGCTGACTATAAGCTGGCTGTTCATCTCCCGAACGGAAGGTCTGTGTATACGTTCTGTATGTGTCCGGGAGGGCAGGTCGTGGCTGCATCTTCGGAAGAAGGCAGGCTCGCAGTCAACGGAATGAGCTGCTTCGCCCGTGATGCGGAAAATTCAAACAGTGCATTGCTCGTGGGAGTCTCTCCGGAAGACTACGGCAGCAGCGATCCGCTCGCCGGAATGTACTTTCAGCGTGATCTTGAGGAAAAGGCTTTCAGGGCAGGCGGCTCGGACTATTCAGCACCGTATATCACCGCAGGAGAATTCCTCGGCAGCGGAAAAGCTTCCGGCAGGGTAACTCCGTCATACCGTCCGGGAGTGAGAAAAGCTTCTCCGGAAGAATATCTCCCCGATTACGTATGCGAATCGCTCCGGCTCGGTATACGTGAAATGGGCAGAAAAATAAAAGGCTTCGATTCCCCGGAAGCGATCCTCACAGGCATTGAGAGCCGCAGCAGCTCGCCTGTAAGGATAAACAGGGGAGAAGACCTGCAATCGCTGTCCGTACAGGGACTATTCCCGTGCGGCGAAGGTGCAGGCTATGCAGGCGGCATAGTTTCAGCGGCCGTTGACGGCATGAAATGTGCCGAGAAGATAATTGAAAGAATAATGCAGCAAACGTCAGAATGAAGCGGCGTTTACTGCATCAAACCAAAACGAGAGGTGAGCTTATGAAGATCAATATTACAGGCGGCGAACTTGACCGCCGTGAAGTAGACGAGTACATCAGATACGCATATCAGAAACACCCCGGCAGACAGATAGACCAGCTCGATATAAATATCGACGGAGAGTTCGTTGACTTGCAGATACATTTCAAGGATATGGATTTTCAGCACGCATACCGTTCGGCGGATTATCTGGTGAACAACATGGAAAAGCTCAACGACGCAAAGCAGAGCGAATTCAGCCAGAAAGAAAAACACAGTGTCTGAGGGGGCATATAATGAATTTAACTAATATCGGCACGGTAAAGGATATACTTTCACGCCACGGGTTCAACTTCTCAAAGGGACTCGGACAGAACTTCCTGATAAATCCCGATGTTTGTCCGAGGATAGCCGAAAACGGCAACGCAAGAGAAGGCTTCGGCGTGCTTGAGATAGGCACGGGCATAGGTGTCCTGACAAAAGAGCTTGCACTCCGTGCTGACAAGGTGGCCGCAGTCGAGATAGATACAAGGCTCATGCCCGTTCTCGACGAGACTCTTGCAGAATTTGACAATATAAAGATCTACAACGAAGACGTGATGAAATGTGATCTGCACAAGCTCATACAGGACGAGTTCAGCGGACTGAAAGTTGCAGTCTGTGCAAATCTGCCGTATTATATCACATCGCCTGTCATAATGCTCCTTCTTGAGAGCAGACTGCCGATAGAATCGATAACGGTCATGGTACAAAAAGAAGCCGCCCAGAGACTCTGTGCGGCTGTAGGGACTCGTGAGAGCGGTGCTATCACTGTCGGCGTAAATTATTACGGCAAGGTGAAACAGCTCTTTCAGGTATCGAGAGGAAGCTTCATGCCTTCACCGAATGTCGATTCGGCAGTTATCCGGATAGACCTGACAAACGAGCATCGCCTTGACGAAGAGGAGGAAAAATTCTTCTTCAAAGTAGTCAAAGCCGGATTCTCTCAGAGGAGAAAGACGATAGCGAATTCTCTCTCGTCTAACATGGGAGCATCAAAAGAGAAGATATATTCCGCACTCCGGGAGACAGGTCTCAGTGAGAATTCACGCATCGAGCAGCTAAACATGGAGCAGCTCATAGCTTTCAGCAAAGCACTCAATAAATGAAAAGTCCATATAAAGCAGAAGTACCGGCGACACTTGCGATCGCCGGTACTTTTATCGTTTACGTTGGATTTATTATAACACAGAGCAGCGAACAGTTCAATGATATATTGTGCTTTTATTTAAAAATAGCACAGCACATTTATATAGATTGATGAAAACTATTGATATTTACAGCGGAAACTATTGATATATAACAAAAAGTTCTTAAAAAGCTGAATAACAAATCGTGAACGAGTAAAATAGTATACTTATTACATAAATTGTTTTTATTTATTTTTTATATAGACCGCCCGGATTAAATTATGACAATAATGCGATTATTTAGCACGAAATGTATTCAAAGTATACAATTAATTGCTTATCTTTTCACAATTCAGCCAATTTTTGCGATTTCGCATGAAATTTCTTTACTTTTTGTTGAGTTTGTGTTATCATATACTAAAGGTGTATTGAAGAAATGTCAGGTTTTAAAAAAACCGACCGGAAATCTCTTTACTTTTGCGTGGCAATGTGTTAAAATGTAAAGTATGAAAACGTTTCTATTATTACGCCTGACGGCAGATTGGAGTAACATAAACTATGATCGATAAAATCAAATCCGAAACGATGGATCTGCTCTTTGAAGCGATCCTTACACTCGAAACAGTAGATGACTGCTATAAATTCTTCGACGACCTCTGCACGAGCATCGAGCTTAAAGCCTTTGCTCAGCGTCTCCACGTTGCACGTCTGCTTGATGAACACAGAGTGTATAACAGCATCGTCACCGAGACCGGTGCAAGTACTGCAACAATAAGCAGAGTGAATCGTTCTCTCAAAGACGGCAATGACGGATACAATATAGTTTTTGACAGAATGAAGAAAAAAGATCTGCTTAAATAATCTCTGAAAGGAAGATCATCAATGAAGAAGTCCGGCTTTCTGAAAAGATCTGCTGCCTGCATCTCAGCTCTTGCGATGCTCGTAACGAGCAGCCCCGTAAAGCTTGCTAATGCGGCTGTAGTAGATCCTGACCACCCGAACAACTATGACAACTTTGCCGAGGCATTACAGCTCGCTCTGTGCTTCTACGATGCTAATAAATGCGGCGACAAAGTGGCAAATGACGGCTATTACTCATGGAGAGCCAACTGCCATGTAAAAGACGCTGAGATCCCGCTCCAGCCTATGACTCCTATGCCTACCGTCGGCAAAGGCAAGACCGATAAGGACGACAAGGACAAGGACGATAAGGAAAAGGACGACAAGGGTGCTTACGACGGTAAGGGCGACGGCGGTGCAAGTGCTGCTGCCGGTCTTTACGAAGGCGTTAATATGTCCCAGGAGTTCATTGATAAGAATAAGAAATATCTCGATCCTGACGGAAACGGAACGCTCGACCTCACAGGCGGCTGGCACGATGCCGGAGACCACGTAAAGTTCGGCCTTCCGGGAAGCTATTCCGCTTCTACTCTCGGCTGGGGATACTATGAGTTCCCCGATGCTTACGAAGAGACCGGTCTGAAAGATCACGTCGAGGACGAACTCCGCTGGATCAACGACTATTTCATGAAGGCAACATTCCTCGATGAAGACGGAAATGTTGTTGCATACTGCTATCAGGTGGGCGAGGGAAGCAACGACCACAACTACTGGTGTCCTCCTGAGCTTCAGGTAGACGGAACAGTCGTAGCATCTTCATCGTGTGCCGTAAAGCGTCCTGCATATTTCGCAACGACAGAGATGCCTGCTTCCGACCAGTGTGCCGGTGCATCAGCATCACTCGCTATCAACTACCTCAACTTCAAGGATTCCGATCCGGAATATGCTGAGAAGAATCTCAAATATGCAAAGGCTCTTTATGATTTCGCTGTAGCAACTCATACAGAGATCCCCTCTGAAGCAGCTCCGAAGGCAACGAGCCTTGGCTACGACGGCGGTTTCTATACTTCAAGCTATGATTACGACGAGCTTGCATGGGCTGCTGTATGGCTTTACTACTGTACAGAAGATTACGACTACATCAACGATATCATCGCTGTTGACGAAACAGTCGAGGGAGATATGGGAGCTCACCCGTATACAGGCTATATGAGACGTATCATAGCTGATACCGGAAACTGCTGGCAGAACATCTGGGTACACTGCTGGGATACAGTATGGGGCGGCGTTTTCGCTAAGCTCGCACCTGTAACGAACATCTCCCGTGACTGGTACATCTTCCGCTGGAACCTTGAGTTCTGGTCAGGTATGGCTCCGGCAGACGCAGCAAAGGCTGATTTTGATGTACCGGTAACTTCACACAAATACTTCGGCATGGACGATCATCTCTGGAACACAAAGATCACTGCATCAGAGATAGCTGATCTTCCGGAAGCTGACGGTGCATGGCTGCTCAAAACTCCTGCCGGCTTCGCAATGCTCAATGACTACGGCTCAGCACGATACAACACAGCCGCTGGTCTCGAAGCTATGGTATACGCTAAAGAGACAGGCGATATGACATTCGTTGAATGGGCAAAGGGCCAGATGGAATATATCCTCGGAGACAATCCTATGGGATATGCTTATGAAGTAGGCTACGGCGACAACTTCGCATCACAGCCTCATCACCGTTCATCACACTGTTCAGCTAAGCAGGCAATGAACGATCCTGTAGTTCAGGTACACACTCTCTGGGGTGCATTAGTCGGCGGCCCTGACGGAGATGACTTCCACCGTGATATCACAGGCGACTTCATCTACAACGAAGTTACAGACGACTACAATGCTGCATTCTGCGGCGACCTTGCAGGACTTTATCACTTCTACGGCTCTAAGGGCAAGGAACTTGCTGACAAGAACCACGTTATCCCTGATTTCGATATGTCCGCAAATGCCAAAGGCTACGATCAGGTAGACAAGGACGGCAATCCGCTCCCGACAGGTCTTTACATCTCAGCAGGCAAGGCTCAGGAGAATGAGCAGGGTCTCCAGGTAAAGATAGTTGTCCACAACAGAACAATAAATCCGCCGAAGTTCGAGAGCAATCTCAAGGCAAGATATTATTTCAATATCAACGAGCAGATCGCCAAGGGCGAAGATGTAAGCTACATCATCACACGTACTGACTACGACCAGGAGAAGAGCTTCACTGACGGAAAGAACGAGACAATGATCTCCGAGCCTATAAAGTACGACGACAACGGCACATACTATATCGAGCTTTCATGGCAGAACTGTGACTTCTACGGAAGCCGTGTATATCAGTTCGGTCTTCTCAATAAGATGAACGAGACTACATACGATACAGTATGGGATTCTTCAAACGACTACAGCTACGCTGACCTCATATCATTTGAAGATGATAACGATGCAGCAGCTATAACCGACAAGATCACGCTCTATGCAAACGATGAGCTTATCTGGGGCGTTGAGCCTGACGGAACAACACCGAAGGAAGAACCCAATGTACCTGATAAGACTGATACAACGCTCTGGGGCGATGCAAACTGCGACGGTACAGTAGATATCTCAGATGCCGTGCTTATCATGCAGTATCTTTCAAACCCTGACAAGTATGTAATTTCAGCTCAGGGACTTGCAAATGCTGACTGTGTTGACAATCCCAAGGGACTGACTTCTTCTGATGCACTTGCTGTTCAGATGAAGGAAGCAAAGACACTTTCACAGAAAGATCTCCCGACAACATCAGAAAAGCTTCAGGCTTTACAGAAATAATAACTGAATAAAAAGAGCCGCAGTATCCGGTAAGCACGGGACTGCGGCTCTTGACGTATAAGGAGTATATTTATGGAACAGTTTTCAAGGACGGAACTTCTATTAGGCGAAGAGGCTATGAAAAAGCTCGCATCTTCGAGAGTGGCTGTATTCGGAGTCGGCGGAGTCGGCGGATTTGCCGTTGAAGCACTTGCACGCTCCGGAGTCGGTGCTATCGATCTTATAGATGATGACAAAGTCTCTGTGAGCAATCTCAACCGTCAGATAATAGCTCTTCACAGCACAGTCGGTCAATACAAGACAGACGCAGCCGAGCAGAGGATACACGATATAAACCCCGGCTGCATCGTCACGAAGCACAATATGTTCTTCATGCCGGATACGGCTGACCGCATCGATTTTTCGCAGTACAGCTATGTTATCGATGCTATCGATACGATCACCGGAAAGATAGAGATAATAATGAGGTCAAAAGCTGCCGGTGTTCCTGTTATAAGCTCAATGGGTGCAGGCAATAAGCTCGATCCTACAGCTTTCAAGGTCGCTGATATATACAAGACCTCCGTTTGTCCGCTTGCAAGAGTAATGCGTCGTGAGATGAAAAAACGTGGCGTGAAGAAGCTGAAAGTCGTCTACTCGACCGAAGAAGCCATAAGACCGTCACAAGCCCCCTCTGCCGAAACAGAAGACGGCACTTCCGGCAGCCGTCCGGGAAAGCCGAAAAAGACCGTTCCCGGCTCAAATGCCTTTGTGCCGTCTGTTGCAGGACTTATAATCGCCGGAGAAGTGATAAAGGATATTATCGGTAGAACCTGAACATCTCCGAATGAAACAGGAGATTGAACTTGTCAATGACTATCTCTCCCGATCTTCTCCGCAGGACTCTGTCTTTTCCGTCCTTTGTTACAGGCGAAATGGTGTAGTTCCCTCCGCTCCTGTGAGCTGCACGGAACAGATCATATTTCCCGGCTGAAAACAGAGTCCCTTCCGGTGAGATGAAACGCAGACCGTCTTCTGCCACAGAAACAGTATATTTTTCGCCGCCGGCACGGAAGCGTATCTTCATTCCGCTTCTCAGGAAATGAGCTTTCTGCGGCGGCAGAGCTATATCGATGCTGAAACGGTATATCAGAGCAGCGACCGCTTTTTCAGTTGCGTACAGCCTTGCGGATATCTCCTTTACAGGTGATATCCGGAGGAAAATGCGTTCCGCAGCCGCAGCGGAAGCGAGCTTGTTGAGTTCTCTGCCGAAACCTCCGCTTTTCCCGAAGAAGCGGAGATCTTTTTTTGTGATGCTCTGTTCAGCCACATGAGACGGATACAATGCACGGGCGAGTTCCTCATACGTTTTGTGGACAGCAGCTTTGGAGGAGTAGTATGTCATTTTAGCAGCATGGGGAAGGCAGCATATATCCGATACCATATGTATCGCCCTGCCGAGATATTCAGCAGCCTTTTCATGATGTCCGGCATACCACATAGTAAGAGCCATAGTATAGTCTTCCTCGAACATAGTTCTTGCACTCTGGGCGAATTTCCCTGTACCGTTCCTGTAGTAACCGCCGACGGGGAGCTGCTTTATACCGGAAGTGTTCACAGCACAGTAGTAGTGCCTTCCCTTGCCTTTTTCGTGATCTCCCTCAAGATCGGGCTGAACGCAGTATTGCAGGATAATATCAAGATACGGAGCGATGATATCACCGGCATCGCAGCCGGCGTTCTTTATGAGAAGCAAAGCTCTTTTCACGAGAGTCCTGTGAACGTTATCATTTTCTGGAGTATCATGACGTGTATAGTGTTTTTTGAGCCGGTGCATCTCAGTGACGGTCTCTTTCCAGTTTTTCAAGAATATCAGCTCCTTTTAGGTCAGATAAATATTTTTTTATATTGCTATTTTTATTGTAATATGATATAATAATATTAGTTATATCAGCCGGTCTGATGATCTGCTGTAATTTTTAAAATGGAGGTCTTTATGAAATACGGACTTGTTCTTGAGGGCGGTGCAATGCGTGGAATGTTCACCTGCGGAGTCCTCGATGTACTTATGGAGAACGGAATATCATTCGACGGAGTTGTAGGTGTATCAGCAGGGGCGGCTTTCGGCTGCAATTACAAATCAGCACAGCCGGGAAGAGCTGTCAGATATAATCTTAGGTTCTGCAAAGACAAGAGATATTGCAGCCTCAGATCTCTCATAACTACAGGAGATATGTTCGGTGCGAAGTTCTGCTACCACACTGTTCCGAACAAACTTGATATATTCGACGGCGAAACATTTGCAGCATCTCCCGTGGATTTTTACGTTGTATGCACAGATGTCGAAACGGGAAAAGGTGTATACCATAAATGCAAAACAGCCGAATATGATGAACTTGAATGGATAAGGGCATCTGCATCTATGCCTCTCGCTTCACGCATAGTTGAAGTCGGCGGAAGAAAGCTCCTTGACGGCGGCATTGCTGATTCAATACCGCTCCAGTTCATGGAAAAGACCGGCTATGAGCGTAACGTCGTTATCCTCACCCAGCCGAGAGATTTCCGGAAAAAGCAGAGCCGTATTCTCCGTCCGCTCCGTGCTGCTATGGGAAAGAAATATCCTGATTTCGTAAAGGCTTTTGAAGAGCGTCCTAAGATGTACAACAGCGAGCTGAAATATGTCCGCAATGCCGAAAAAGACGGCAGGGCATTGGTGATAGCACCTGATGAAAAGCTCCCTATCGGTCATATCGAGCATGATCCTGATGTTCTGCTCGAAGTCTACCGCATCGGCAGAAATACCGCAAGGGAGCATTTTGAGGAGATAAAGCGTTTTACAGATCGCTGATATCAGCATCAAGGGTTATCTTGAATTTATAACCGGGATTTTCTTCCATGACCTTGCGACAGACATCTTCATATACCTTGTGACGGTCAGAGGCATCAAAATCGATAACAAGGTCGAAAATGACAGTATTCTTTTCCTCATCGAGATTAAAGCCGTGTATCTGAAGGATATGTTCAAAGGACATGACAGTCCTGCGGATATCCTGAAAGAGCTGCACGGCTTTTTCGTTTTCCTTATTATTGGAATAAACGCTTATACCTGCGAGGATAACGTGATGCTCTTCATAGACCTTTTCGGATATGCTCCTTTCGAGCTTGTCGAGTTCGCTAACCGTCATGGTGGAGGGGACTTCGATATGGACTGAACCGATGAAAGTATCAGGACCGTAGTTGTGGAGGATAAGGTCATAAGCACCCTCTACTTCCGGGAATGAGGTTATCGTCTCCCTGAGCGAACGTGCCTGTTCTGCATCTATTCTCTCACCGAGTATCTCCGAAAGGCTCTCACGGAGCATTTCGATACCTGATTTTATTATCACCACAGATATCAAAGCACCGAGCCACGCTTCGAGCTTTATGTGCCAGATAAGGAAGATGATCGCCGCAACGAGCGTAGATGCAGATATGACAGAATCGAGCAGAGCGTCCTTTCCCGAATCTATGAGTGAGCCGGAATTCACCTTTTCACCTGTCTTTTTAACATACAGACCGAGTACGATTTTAACTGCTATCGCAGTCGAGACGATAAGGAGCGACGCTGCGGAATAATCCGGGACTTTCGGGTGTATCATCTTCTTGACCGATTCCGAAAATGAGGTTATACCGGCATACATAACGATGAGCGATATCACGATAGAAGTTATGTATTCTATCCTGCCGTGGCCGTAGGGATGTTTTTTGTCAGGCTGTTTGCCTGCGAGCTTAGTGCCGATGATAGTTATGAGCGACGAGAGTGCATCGCTGAGGTTGTTCACGGCATCGAGAACAATGGCTATCGAGCCGCTGATAAAGCCTACAGCCGCCTTGAATGCCGAGAGCATCACATTGGCGATTATACCTATGATACT
>CADBQF010000350.1 GCA_902796705.1 Ruminococcus flavefaciens | reverse complement strand
CGGAGAAAAGACCGAACGCTCGGTGAAGTCGTTCCAGAGAGTCTTCGGACTTCCCCAGACAGGCGAAGTTGACAGAGCCACACGCAACGATCTCTACCGTGCATATCAGGGCATAGCAGAAGCCGTGAAGCCGGATTATACCGCAGTCGCACTCTATCCTGGCACTGTCCTGCGTGAAGGCATCTCCGGCGATCCTGTACGGATAATCCAGGAGTACCTCACGTTCGTCAGCACGTCATATCCGGATATACCAGCAGTAAACAGCACAGGTTATTTCGGTCCTCTCACGAAGCGGTCGGTCATTGCCTTCCAGAGGAGATTCGGCATCGATCCTACAGGCATAGTCGGTGCGGTCACATGGGATAAACTCGCCGGAGTCTATTCCGACCTGAAATATGGATTCGACAAGCGTCCCTATCAGGAACCGGGATATACTATTACAGCATAGGAGGAGATATAATGGCTTACACGAATTCACAGAAGCGTCAGCATATAATGGAATTGCAGACCTATCTCTATGCGATCAGCCTTATGGACAACAGGATACCGGGAGTCGTTCCGGACGGCACATACGGTGCGGAAACGGTGAATGAAGTCAAGGCTTTTCAGGAGATATACGGACTGCCCGTCACAGGCAATACCGACTCAGCAACATGGCGGAAGATAGTCAGCGTCTACAAAGGATATCTCCACGCCGCACCTATAGGATACCATGCTTTTCCGTCTTCGGCATATACGGTACACAGCGGAGATCACGGTCAGCTCGTTTATATCCTGCAAGCGATGCTCAACGATATCGGCAATAATTACGACAATTCCCCCTGCATAAGCGTGAACGGTGATTACGACACACAGACTTCCGAGGCAGTAAGGCTCTTCCAGAAGCGGAGCGGACTTCCCCAGAACGGCGATGTGGACAGCGGCACATGGAATATGCTCGTCCGCTGCTGCGAACATATCAACGCCACTTTACTGAAAAATAAAGGCTGACAAACAGAAAAGCCATAGTATCCGAAAATACTATGGCTTTATCGTTATATTACCGTATCGAAGCTTTATCAGCCGAGCATATCCTCAATGCTGGAGAAGTCGAATTCTGTGTATTCAGTAACGGACTTGAAGTAGAGAAGCTCTGCTTCTTCTTCATCAGAAACAACGAGTCTTCCGTCGGAGTTGATAGAGATCACAAGAGTTTCATCGTCAGCCTCAGCCGAGAGCTTGCCGTCAGCGAATGTCCACTTGATCTCAACAGTTTCGCTGTTTTCGTTTGTAGGATCATCTATAGAAGTTAATGTACCTGTACCGTCCTCTTTGATCTCAAGGTGGAACATAGCGTAGAGCGGAACGCCGAATATAGCACTGTAAGCAGAACCGTCAGATACCATGCAGTCACATTCCCACTTGCCGATGAAATCAGCCTCAGCAGCGGAATCCTTGGGAGCATACTCAGGAGCGTCAACAACAGTGAACATATCCTCTAAGCCTTCCATATTAACATCAGCGTCGATGTCGGAGTCAGCCTCAGAACCCTCAGCGTCAGAGTCAGCCTCTGTTTCAGCCTCAGTAGTTTCCTCTTCTGTAGCTTTTTCAGTAGTTTCCTCTTCTGTAGTTTCTTCTGTGGTTTCCTCAGTTGTAGCTTCTGTAGCAGCAGCCTTTTTATCTGCTTTGCTTTCAGAAGAAGACTCATCATTTCCGCAGCCTGTTACAGTAAGAGCTGCAAGAAGGAGAGAAGCGATAAAAGCGATTGATCTTTTCATGATAAATATCCCTTTCTTTAATTGAAATACGCTTGTATTATATTCTTTTTTTATAGCTTTGTCAAGCAAATCCATAACTTTTGGTTCTTTTGATATAAAATTTTGACTTTGGCAATGATTTTTATATATCGTTATTTGTTTAACAGAGTTCAGAGCTGCGTGTCATAGAATTCCGGATAGCGTATCTCGTCGGCACATTCTCTTATACTGATAAATCTGAATACAACGGCAATAACGCCTGCCTGACATGATATACCGATGATATCGGATATGAGCATATTTCCGGTGAGCGATGTGAGCCAGCCGGAAAAGTTTACTGTATAATGCAGGAACACTGCCAGTATCAGCCAGCGTTTCTCGCTGCCGCAGCTTTTCAGCTTTTTGAATATGAGCAGCGACAAGGCGATGTGTACCCCGAAAACCGAAATGCTTTCCACAGAATCGAGAATGCTTATACCGAGCGGACGTTCGGCAAAGCTCCGGAGCTGTTCTGTCACAGAAGCAGCTTTTCCGGAAACAAAGCTCTCTGTGCCTTTTCTGTTGATATCGAGTCCGTATTGGTATATCCTGAATTTCTGTATACCTCTGATCCAGCATTCAAGACCGGCATGACCGATGCCGAGACAGACAGCAGAACTCGTATCCTTTATATCCGTGACCGGATATCTCATTGCGAGCCAGCGGCCGGCTTCTTCTGTAAAACATACAAGTTCAGCGGCGATAACAGCTCTGTTTGCGTAGGAGAGCGAAGAACCGGCGATATGTGCGGCAAGGTCTGCAAGACGTGTTGAAAGAAAGTAGACTGTCATTCCAGTGATTACCGGGAAGATCCTTGCTCTGCTGTATTTTTTCATCAGCAGGAAAGCCGCCGCCGGGAGCAGGATATAAACTATCCCCGACAAGAGATATCCGGCAAGGCAGCCGCCTGAAAAAGTTATCGTCTGTGTTCCGGTCAAGTTCTTTCCCTCCTTATGATGTACAGATCTTCTTTTATTATACATTGATACAGCAGGCGAGTCAAGATAAACGAAAAAACGCAGGCTCAGAAAAGAACCTGCGTTATCATTATAGTGCCGGTGACCGGGGTCGAACCGGTACGGTATTGCTACCAACGGATTTTGAGTCCGTCACGTCTGCCAATTCCATCACACCGGCATCTGTATTATTATACCATAAAAGTCAATGATTTGTCAATGGCTGAACTGAAAAAAACACATCAGCGGAAAATTTTTTGTGGTTGGATATGGGGCAGCAAGTACGCCGCCCCTACAGAACATATCAATATTTTCAAACATAATTACCGTTTGAGCGAAGACTTCGCCGTTATTTTTTCATCTTTGCTGTATATGCCTTCGTCTCCGCCGCAACTACTCCTGAAAGAAGTATCAACGCCACAACATTCGGTATAGCCATAAGTCCATTGAATATATCCGCCAGATTCCACACCGCATCAACTGTAAGGAACGGGCCTGCAAGTACAGCAGCTACATACAGCCAGCGGTACACAAAAGCCGCTGCCTTGTGTGAACCTGTTAAATACGACAGGCATCTTTCAGAGTAGTAGTTCCAGCCAAGTATCGTTGTGAATGCGAATACTGTCAGGCACGCCATAAGTATGAATGAAGATATCTTCTCCGGGAAAGGAAGTCCGTAGCTGAAAGCGTCAGTGGTGATCGAAACACCTTTCAGACCTTTATCATAGCTTCCTGCCATTACGATAGAAAGACCTGTCATCGTACATACTATTATAGTGTCGATGAAAGTTCCCGTCATGGTGACGAGTCCCTGGCGGACGGGTTCGTTCGTTTTTGCTGCGGCTGCTGCGATAGGAGCAGAGCCGAGACCGGCTTCATTGGAGAAAATTCCCCTTGCCACGCCGTTTTTCATTGAGAGAGTCATCACGGCGAAACCGGCAGCACCTCCGGCAGCCTGACGCACTCCGAAAGCACTTTTTACCACGAGAGCGACAGCCGACGGTATCTCTGTTATGTGAGTGAAGATTATCAGCAGACAGCACACGACGTATGAAACTATCATAGCCGGTACGACTATCTGTGTCACGGAAGCTATCCTTTTCAGTCCGCCGATAGTTATGAGAGCCACAAGCAAAGTGATGATGACTCCTGCTATGACGGTAGTATATGTATATTCATTCCCGAAGACCGATAAAGTATGTGCCGAAGCCGGGTCGAAGAAATCGTTTGCGGCTGATGTGATGCCGTTTATCTGTGTTATCGTTCCTATTCCCATTAGACCGGCAAGGAGTCCGAATACGGCAAAGAGCTTTCCGAGCCAGCGGAATTTTCTGCCGAGTCCGTTCTCTATATAATAGAAGGGGCCGCCGAGGATATTGTTGTTTCCGTCAGTCTTTCTGTATTTCACAGCGAGAAGACCTTCTGCGTATTTTGTAGCCATGCCGAAGAAGGCGGCGATCTCCATCCAGAACAAAGCTCCCGGTCCTCCGGCGGCTATGGCTGTAGCGACTCCGACGATATTTCCTGTTCCGACTGTAGCGGAAAGGGCAGTGCAGAGTGCGGCGAAGCTGGAGACTTCTCCGTGGGCTTCTTCTTCCTCGCTGAGCATATATTTCAGTGCAAGTTTCAGCTTCCTCACCTGAAGAAAGCCGATGCGTACCGAGAGAAGTACACCGCAGCAGAGTATCAGCACGATAAGCGGGATCCCCCATACATACCCGTCAACGGTCGATATGATGTCGTTCATTTTTTCCATATGTCTGCTCCTTTTGATAGATTCACTATTGATTATATCATGGAAGACATTTTTAGTCAATGGAAAAGTGATAATTTTTTGTCATACTTCCTGCCTTTAAGATTCAACGTGTTATCGTGCAGAAACTTGTTTTTATTTATTGACAAACGATTTCTGACATTGTATAATATGAATATAATATAACTCTCTGTTCACTGCACGGGACAGAGAGGCAAAGAGAGGGAACGTTTATGTTAAAAAAACTGCTTACAGGAGTGACCGCCGCAGTATCTGCCTGCTCGCTCATTCTTGCTCCGGCT
>CADBQF010000349.1 GCA_902796705.1 Ruminococcus flavefaciens | reverse complement strand
GTGATAAGCTACGGAAGTCTGACAGGATACGCAAGTTCAGAATTCATATATATATAAATAAAAATAAAAAACGGCGAAGCCGCATAATGGGAGTCAAGGGGGACAATGTCCTCCTTGCAGGGGGTGAATGAGGGGGACGGAGTCCACCTAAAAAGTCAGCAAAGCAAGCGAAGCGATGCTTTGCGGCCGTCCCGGACTTACTAACCCTCAAGCAAAGTAAACCACCGGCGGCGAAAAAGAAGTAAGCAAAGCAGCGAAGCAAGCTTTGCGGCCAAATCAGTTAACGGCTGCAAGCTCCTTTTGCCAAATTTGCAAGATGAGTCGGGAGAATTTCTGCATAATAATCAAATTCGTCCTTCGATAGATGTAAAAAGTCCTTTATGTCATAAGGTGCATAATTCGAGCATCCAAGATAATGATTGGTTTTTAGCTGTGCAAACGCAGCACAAAACTTCAAGAGATCTTTACCGTTTTCCTGTATGATCTCTCTGTATTCCTCATTATCTTCACATTCCGAAAAATGCTGGCAAAACAAATCTGCCATAAAACCTGATACGTCATATCCTGCCATCTTCATTCTATCTATATAATTCTTTGCATAATATTTCTTCATATGCTATCACCCGAATTCCGATTCATGTTAGCAACAATTATACCACAGGATCGTAGTTCTGTCAATAAAAACGCCATAGTACCTCAGACGACAGATCAGAGATACTATGGCATGAAACTTCTGTATCAGCACCGCCGTTTCCAGTGCGGCGGCTATTTACAGAGATCATTTATTCTTCTGTTCAGGCTTTTTCTTTTTCTGCATCTTCGGTACAGCGTAGACAGCCTTGGGGTTCTTTTTCTTGTTCTTGTAGATCATATAAGAATAAACGCAGATCAGTATATAGATCGTACAGAGAAGTATCGATATGAGCAGGGCAGTTTTGAACCACTTTGAATCCTTGAATTTCTTTGCGGCGTACATATTGTACTTTGAGACAGAACGCTCGACATTGCTCACAGCGACGAGTTCCACAGTACCGAGTATCTCGCCGTTATATTCAAGAGTCACTTCACCGAGCGGCTCGTCCTTTGCAACAGGAGCCTGAAGCGAATCCTTGTACCATTTTATATTGCTCTTGTTGATAAGAGCCGTATCGATCTCGTCATACCAGAGCATCGAAAAATCTTCCTTCGGACGGGCGAGAACGTAATCATTCCCGTCAGCGAGCGAAACAGGGAGTTCACCGACTTCGGCAGTATTGGGGAGAATGACCTGATATGCAAGGTGATTGAATGCCCATGTGAAAAGCGTATCCGCATCTTCGAGGTGATAATATCTCGGATCGCCGTCAGGATCGTTGATAGGCGATTTAAGGAGAACGGCGAGGTAATTGTTTCCGTCACGGCTTGCGAGGGCGACGATGCTTCTTCCGCCCATTTCGAGGTTGGCGGTCTTGATGCCCTTGGCACCGTTGAAATAGTGAGTGCTTGACTGATCCATCATCTCGTTTGAATGAGTCCACATCCAGTTATCGCTTGCCGGGTGGCTCTCGACATTGGGAACGGTCGGGCGGTATTCGTAAGTAGTGGCGATCTTCTCAAAGAGCGGAACGGTCAGGGCGTATTCAGTAAGAACAGCCATATCGTGAGCTGTAGTGTACTGATTTTCGTCAAAGAGACCGGTCGGATTGGTGAAGTGAGTATCTTTCAGACCGAGTTCAGCGGCCTTGTCGTTCATCATGCCGACGAACTTTGTGATATCTCCGTCAGCGGTGACAGATGCGAGCGTCTGGGAAGCTTCACATGACGAAGTGAGCATCATGGCATAGAGCAGGTCGCTCACAGTGAGAACATCTCCGTCAAGGATATCGCAGGTGCGGATATCATCGGGGTATTCTGTATCGAAAAGATCGACATAGACGCTTTCGTCTATCGTGATCTCTTTGCCGAGGTCATCGCAGTTTTCCAGGCAGACAACGGCTGTCATGATATTGACGAGCGGGCCGGGGAACTGTTTGGCATTTGCATTTTTCTCGTTTACCACGGTATCGGTATCGAGGTTGACGAGAACGACGGATTCGCTCTGGAGAGTTGTTTTCAACGTGAAATTGACAGCCTCTGCCTTCGGGACAGAAACGGCAGGGATAGTCATTACCAGAGCAGCGAGCAGTGATAAGATCTTTTTCATATTGGCTCCTTCTTTTTTATGCGTCGATCCGCAAAATATATCTAACTATTATTATATCAGATATTTCCTGATTTTAAAAGGGTTTTTGAAAAAAATTTCTCCTCTGCTGACATTTTTATTTTATTTAACCTGCACAAGCAAAGCTGACTGTTTTTCAGCACAAAAAAGGACGAGCCGAAGCCCGTCCATTTTTTTATCTGCCGCAGCCGAAGCCGAAAAGCTTGCAGAGCAGCTCGAATATGTTATTGCAGCACATATCTCTTACCTCCGGTTTGTATTTCCCTCTTGGGATAATTCTATTATACCAGAGCGACATGATTAAATCAATATTGAATCAATGGCATATATTTTTACATAATATGTCATTTTATCGGTATCACACTATTGAAAACTGCGAAGAATTTTAACGGTATATGTTTATCTATATGACACTTTCCGAAAAACCATTTATCATATTCGCACGTCCTGATGACTTCCTCGAAAAATGCGTGGACTTCAAGTCTCTGGAAAACATCGACACGCAGGCAGTCTTTGAGCTGTGCGGGCGGTTCGTGAGTTATCACGCAGTCCATTTTGTGGCCGTTGGCTTCAAGCTGGTCGAGGGCGTATTTTATCTCGTCGTGCGAGGGCTGTTCCCTCTGCCACCAGTTGTCGCTGTCCCGGCGGAAATCATAATCCTGACTGTGGCCGCCGCCGAATACGAATATCTTCTTTCCCTCAATGGTGTAGAATTCCCCCCTTTTGAGGTGGAAGATATTTTCAGCGATCTTGTGGACAGTGCCGCCGTTCCACGAATATTCGGGATATTTTTCGAGCAGGTCGAAATTTTCATGGCAGCCGTCGATGAAAGCTATCGTGTAATCCTTTGATGCGAGTTTTTTCAGATTAGCCTGTTCACGCTTTGAGCCGTCCCAGATGAATCCGAAATCTCCGCATATTATCAGAGTATCGCCGCTGCGGAGCTTTTTGAGTTCGGGTGCTTTGAAGCGGTCGATATCGCCGTGTGTATCTCCTGTGACGTAAATCATTCTATCTCCGTCCTTTCTTTTTCTCTCTTTTTATTTTAACATAATCGGAGATTTTTTTCAATACTTTTGCAGATACAACGAAAAATAAAACCTCCGGAGCGGTATGCTCGCTGCTTATAAAGAAGTTTATACCTTTTAGTGGGGGAAACCTTTCTGAGGAAAGGTTCTCCCC
>CADBQF010000348.1 GCA_902796705.1 Ruminococcus flavefaciens | reverse complement strand
TGTCAGGAAAAAATCATGTTAAAAGTCTTTGGAAGGGGGTATGGGGGAGAACCTTTCCTCAGAAAGGTTTCCCCCATAAAATACATAGACTGCATTATGAGTATCGGCTTATAGATGTGAGATAATTCTAAAAGATAGGAGCAGCGAAATGGGAACATTTTTGAATTTTACCAAAGAAAAACTCGTCAATAAGGTGATCGAGGTGAGTATCAGCAGGATTATCCCAAATCCGCATCAGCCGAGAGTTGATTTTCAGGACACGGATATTGCCTCACTCGCAGAATCTATATCGCAGAACGGCATTCTCCAGCCGCTTTCGGTGAGGAAAATAGGGGAGAATTACGAGCTTATAGCCGGTGAAAGAAGGCTTCGTGCGGCGAAATTCTGCGGTCTGACGCACGTTCCGTGCATCGTGCTTGAAGTGAGCGATGAGAATTCCGCACTTCTTGCGTTGGTAGAGAATATCCAGCGGCAGGATCTTTCATTTTTTGAGGAGGCAGCGGCTATCGAGAAGCTCATTACATACTACGGCATGACTCAGGAAGAAGCCGCATCGAAGCTCGGAAAAGCCCAGAGTACCATAGCTAACAAGCTTCGTCTTCTCCGCCTGACACCTGATGAGAGGGAGCTTATCACGAGATTCAATCTCACGGAGCGTCACGCACGTTCACTTCTCAGGCTTGCAAGTCCTGTTGAACGCTGTGAGATACTCGAAAAAGTCATCAAGAACGACCTCAATGTTGAACGAACAGAACATCTCATCGAGGAATACATCGGCACGCAGAAAGAAAAGAACAGCTACAAAAAACGCTCCAAAGTCTTTCAGAACGTGAAATTGTTCGTAAATACGATAAATAAAGCCGTCGAAACGATGAAAGCTGCCGGTATTTCAGCCGATTCGAGGAAGATACAGAACGAGGATTACATAGAATACCGTGTCCGCATACCGCTCCACAAGACTGTTTAACGCAAAAAGTTCCATGTGAAACATTTTCATGTGGGACTTTTTTGTTTCACGTGAAACATTATTTTTGAAAATTCGTGAGTTTTGATATTTACAAACTGTTGTGAACGTGGTATAATATAATCATATTGAAGAGAAAGGGAGAATAATATGGGCAGAATCATCGCAGTTGCGAATCAGAAAGGCGGAGTCGGCAAATCTACTACTGTCGTAAATCTTGCGGCATATCTCGGCTTTCGTGGATATAAGGTGCTTTGCGTCGATACAGATTCTCAGGGAAACACAACGACCGCTTTTGGCGTAAGGAAAAAGGGCGTGAAATTATCGACCTATGATATCCTTATGGGAAAGGCAAGGATACAGGAAGCTATCGTTGAGACAGAATTCAGTAACGTTTCGCTCCTTCCTGCAACAGAGGCACTCGCAGGCTGTGAACTTGAACTCGCTGATATCGAAAACAGGATGAACAGACTTCGTATGCAGCTCCTTAGCTGCAAGGAGGACTACGATTATATATTCGTGGACTGTCCGCCTGCACTCGGAACGGTCACTCTCAACAGCCTTGTTGCGTGTGATTCCCTTATAATACCTATGCTTGCGGAATTTTTCGCACTGGAAGGACTTTCACAGGTGGTTAATACATTTAAAATAGTAAAGAACAACTACAACCCCGCTATCCAGATAGAGGGAATCCTCTTTACTATGTTCGACGGCAGACTCAATGTATCGAATGACGTTGTTGCAGAAGTCGAGAAGTATTTCCCCGGAAAGGTATTCCGTACAAAAATACCGAGAAATGTGCGTATCTCCGAAGCTCCCAGCCACGGCAAGCCGGTCATGTATTACGACAAGTCCTCAAAGGGTTCAGAGGCTTACGAACTCCTCGGCCATGAACTTCTCGGTGAACCGCTGGAAGTCAAAAAGAAACGCAGAGGTATATTCTCTTTCAGAAAAGACAAGAAAGGAGAATTCGGTACACCGAATGATTGATGTATGGCAAAAGGTGGATTAGGTGCAGGTCTGGATTCACTTTTCATTGATAATACAAGTGAAGTTCAGGTCAAAAAAACTTTAAGAGTTCTCGATCTTGAACCTAACCGGGATCAGCCAAGAAAAAATTTCAATGACGAGGCACTGACTGCCCTCGCTGAATCTATCCGTGAACACGGAATGATACAGCCGATACTCGTCCGCCCTCTTCCGACAGGCGGTTATCAGATAGTAGCCGGCGAAAGAAGATGGCGTGCGGCACGTATGCTCGGCCTTGATGAAGTCCCGGTAAGCATACGTGAGCTTACTGATGTCCAGACGATGCAGATAGCCATTATCGAGAACCTCCAGCGTGAGAACCTCAACCCCGTCGAAGAGGCAAAGGGTTATAATGAGCTTATCGAAAAATACGGCATGACTCAGGACGCTGTAGCTAAAATGGTCGGCAGATCAAGATCGGCTGTTGCCAATGCTGTGAGGATACTGTCACTTCCTGATGAGGTGATAGAAATGGTCGAGGGAGGAAACCTTTCAGCAGGCCATGCGAAAGCCCTGCTCGGATTCGACGACAAGGAAACTCTCGTGAAGACCGCCCTCAGAGCTTGTGACGGCGGCATGACTGTTCGTCAGGTAGAAAAACTCGCTCAAAAATCAGAGGAAGAAAATTCCGAAGCCCCGGCTTCAAACAGGAATATAGATAATTATTTCGTTGAAATGGAAGTGTCCCTCAAAGAACGCCTCGGCAGAAAAGTAAAAGTCGATTACGGCAGGAACAAGGGTGCTTTGATACTCGAATTTTATGACAAGGAAGACCTTGCAGCTCTTGCAGAAAAGCTCGCAAAGGAATAATAAAGGAGAATCACTATGATAGACATTAAGCTTATTCGTACAAATCCGGAGATAGTCAAGGAGAATATCAAGAAAAAGTTCCAGGACGAAAAACTCGAACTCGTTGATAAGGTAGTTGAACTCGACAAGAAGTTCAGAGAAACTAAAGTTGAATGCGACAGCCTCCGCAATGTCCGCAAGGTAAGAAGCAAGGAGATCGGCGGTTTCATGGCTAAGGGCATGAAGGAAGAAGCTGAAAAGGCAAAGGCAGAAGTTTCAGAGCTTGGCGATAAGCTCGCTGAAATGGAAGCTCTCGAAACAAAGCTCGAAGCTGAGATCAAAGAGATAATGATGGTTATCCCGAATATAATCGACGACAGCGTTCCGATAGGCAAGGATGACAGCGAGAACGTTGAAGTAGAAAAGTTCGGTGAGCCTTTCGTACCGGAATTTGAAGTTCCTTACCACGTTGATATAATGGAGAAAGTAAACGGAATCGACATCGACAGTGCAAGAAGCACCAGCGGAAACGGTTTCTACTACCTCAAAGGCGATATCGCACAGCTCCAGTCATGTATACTTTCATATGCAAGAGATTTCATGATAGACAAGGGATTCACATATTATATCCCGCCTTTCATGATAAGAAGTGCAGTCGTTACAGGCGTTATGAGCTTTGACGATATGGCAAACATGATGTACAAGATCGAGGGCGAAGATCTCTACCTCATCGGAACATCTGAACACTCAATGATAGGTAAATTCATCGATACTATCCTCCCGGAGAGCGATCTTCCGCAGACACTCACCAGCTATTCACCGTGTTTCCGTAAGGAAGTAGGTTCAAAGGGCATCGAGGAGAGAGGCGTTTACCGTATCCACCAGTTTGAGAAGCAGGAAATGGTAGTAGTCTGCAAGCCGGAAGAGTCAATGGAATGGTTCCACAAGCTCTATAGATATACAGTAGAATTCTTCCGTACACTTGACATTCCTGTACGTACACTTGAATGCTGTTCAGGCGACCTCGCTGACTTAAAGGTTAAGAGCATCGACGTAGAAGCATGGTCACCCCGTCAGAAGAAGTATTTCGAGGTAGGAAGCTGTTCAAACCTCGGAGATGCACAGGCACGCCGCCTCGGTATCAGAGTAAAGACAGACGACGGAAACAAGTACTTCCCGCACACACTCAACAATACAGTCGTAGCTCCTCCGAGAATGCTCATCGCTTTCGTGGAGAACAACCTC
>CADBQF010000347.1 GCA_902796705.1 Ruminococcus flavefaciens | reverse complement strand
TCCGCCCCTCTCTCATTATATTTCATATATGCGTGTGTACGTTTTTCCCTTGTAGGCTACTTTCAGAAGAAGCTTGCCCTTTCCGGGGATAGCTGATATCACTTTCGCTTCCCTCAGTGCCATTATCCTGTGCAGAAATGCCTGCTGGTCTTCATTATATGCCGATATATCGTCAGATGTCAGCATCACGCTTCCGGCTATAGCATTTATCTCCGACAGCGTGTGCCTCTGCTCGTCTGTCATCTCGTTCTCCTCGTCCCTCAGCATGAATACATCAGGATCATTGAGGAACGCCCTGCCGTTGAGCTGTCTGCGGAATACCGTGTTCAGCAGGCTGTTCTTCGTGCTGACTCTCTCACGGTGCGAATACTTCATCAGCGGCTTTCCGTCCCAGTCAGGCGATACGTCGCAGCCTATCCTGCAATAATCTACCTTTCCGAATGCCGATGCGAGCGGCACTCCGCAGCCGATGAGAAGTGCATCTCCGGCTGTCTCACGCAGAAATTCCATTGCGTCTGCCATGACCGTTCCCCTCGTCTTATCAGCTCTCGGACAGATGCACGCTGCATACAGGAAGTCAAGCTTCAGAAGACGGAATCCCCAGTCGTTTATTATCGTGTTGAAAACTTCACGCAGATAGTCCCTTACATCTTCATTATATATATCAAGTGCATAGAAGCCGCCCCAGTTCGAGCCGCCCTTTACAAGATGTCCGGAGCTGTCTCTCAGCAGCCACTCCTTGTGGTAGCAGTATATCTCCGAATCGACCGATGCGGCGAACGGTGCGAGCCATATTCCGGGTATCATTCCCTGCTCCGATATCTTTGATGCTATCTTCTTCATGCCGTCGGGGAATTTCACCTCGTCGTACATCAGCCAGTCGCCAACGGCTGTCTGGTAGCCGTCGTCTATCTGGAATACATCTGCCTTGTACTTCTGTGATGCAAGTCCTTCAAGGTCTTTGAGAAGTATCTCGTCGGAGATGTTGTTGTAATGCCTGTACCAGCTCGTATAGCCGAATATAGGCTTCACCTCCGGGCGGACGGATACTTTCAGGCGGCTGAAATAATCATCGAAAACCTCGTCCTCCGTGCCTGTTTTAAGGAGAAGACGCATTCCG
This sequence comes from Ruminococcus flavefaciens, assembly GCA_902796705.1. Taxonomy (GTDB): domain Bacteria; phylum Bacillota; class Clostridia; order Oscillospirales; family Ruminococcaceae; genus Ruminococcus; species Ruminococcus flavefaciens_W. The sequence goes on along the minus strand of CADBQF010000347.1, from coordinate 7,306 downwards.
CAGTGGTCGCCGTTTATCTCGACTCCGTTGCAGTCCTGTGTGAAAACGATGCTGTCATTATTCGATGATATGCGGATATTCGTGAATCCGCTGCTCTCCGAGAGCGAACCCATGAAATCGAATTCGTCCTTCCTGCGGACATAGCCGTATGACCAGCCGTGTATGAGTCCGGGTATATTCGGGTATGTGGTGAAATTATAGTCGCCGTACTGCGAGAGGGCGTATTTTTCCGCAAGCTTTGCAGGAACACGCTCTATTCCCCTCATGATGCCGTTGATGCCGTGTTCGGTGCTGTCTGTCCATGACTGGTATCCGTTGAGGAATATCCTGTCGGACTTGTCGAACGGGTATTCAAATTCGGCAGTAAGCACTTCTATCGTAACGGGTGAGGAAGTATGGATATTTATGCTGAATTCATTGCCGTCGGTGTTTATTTCGAGTGATACTCTGTCATTGCGGACAGAGCGTGTGGTATTCACGAAGAATGTCTCGTCCTTTTCCCTGTAGGCAAAGTTTACAGACCTGAGTTTGAGCATTATTTTTCAGCCTCCTGTGATGTGGTGGACATGACCTTTTTTTCGTCATACTTCAGGAAAACTATTCCTCCGAGCAGACAGAAGACCGCTGCCGTTACGGCTGTAAGGCGGTATCCGAGTCCGTGTCCGGAGCTTCCTGAAGGGATATCCTTGTTTATCTGTGAGATGCTCGTGAAGAGCAGCATGGCTGCGGACTGTCCGAGCTTGAATGCGAAAGTTCTCGCTGCGAACATCATTCCCTGCCTGCTGTCGCCTGTTTCGGCTTTGTCGGCTTCTGATATGTCAGATACGACTGCTGACGGGAGTATGCCGAGTATCGCCATGGGAACAGACGCTAAAACTGCTATCACGATGCCGTATGCCATAGGCGGTATGCCGCTCACCATGCCTGCTCCTGCCGTTACCAGAAATGCGAACGAGAAGAACAGGAATGCGAATATCATGACTTTCTTCTTTCCGATCTTCTTCGATATCATGTTCACAGCCGGATAGCACAGGAACGATGCTCCCGACATTACTGCGAAGAATGTGAACGTCGTTCCCGTGGGCAGTCCGAGCAGTACGGTTATGTAATATGAGAGTCCGGTCTGCAATATCGTCAGACCGATCCAGTAGAGAATGTCAGAACATACGAATATCCTGAAATCCCTGTTCTTGAATGTCGCTGCGAGCGAACTGAATGCCGGTGTCTTCGAGGGTTCTGTGTCGGCGTATTCGTTCTCGTCTATCAGGAATGCCGGCAGGAGCATGAATACGGCTGCGACTGCCGAGAGTATGCCTATCGTCAGTTTGAACGAGCCGGCATATCCGAAGCTCTTCTCAAATAATGATGCGATGTTCGGTATGAGATAAGCCGCCGCCGTTCCGATGAAGAACGTCACCGATATGTATGTCGAGAGATTTATCCTCGCCTCCGGTGTTCTGCCCAGTTCCGGGATAAGTGCGTTGTACGGCGTGCAGTACGATGTCATGCAAAGATAGAATAGTGCCGCCGCCGCAAAGAGGAAGAATGCGTTCCCCATGCTCTTTTCCCCGAACGGTGCGATGAAGAGCATCACCGTCGCCGCCGCAAAAGGCAGTGCCGCCCACCTCATGAACGGTATCCTCCTGCCGAGGCGGTGGCGGAGACTGTCGGACTTTCCGGCTATGAGCGGATCGGTGACGGCATCGAATATCCTTCCGAATGCCATTATTATGCCGACTGCCGTGAGTCCGAGTATCTTTCCCTGCGGCACGTATACCGGCAGGCCTTTCTCTATCTCCTCCGTACTCGGCTGATAGAAGAATACCAGCCAGTTATTTATTATGCCCGAAAGCATCGACCAGCCAAGCTGACCTATGGCGAATATCCACAGTACCCTGCTTCCGGCTGTCTTTTTACGTGTCATAACATCATTCCTTCCGCAGATATGATGATGCACACTCCACTATAAGGGCGAGTTCCTTTTCTGCTGAACGGAAATTATCTGACGGGAGAAGTTCTCCGAGAACGAGCTTTTTGCCGAGTTCCATGAGAGAATGTGCGAACGTGGTGTAGAAGAGCCGGCAGTCCACTCTCTCCCTGATAGTTCCGTCTTCTATGCCTGCCTTGAAAGATTTCTCAAATATCGGATAGAAGTTTATTATCGACTTGTCATAGTCCTCAAGCTCCTTGACGGAAACTTTCTCATGTATTATGAAAAGGTCAAATTCTCCGAGAAGTCTGAGGAAATCCTTATGTGCAGTGTAAAGCACCACATATGTCCTCATAAGGTCGGTGACCTGCTTCAGACCAGTCTGACGGCAGAACACCTCTGATTCAAATACTCCGCTGAACATATCTCTCAGCTTGTTCCACAGATGTGTCATCGCAGCAATGGTAATGCCGGTCTTCGTGCCGAAGTACCTGTAGAGAGTCGCAACTCCTATGCCTGTAGCCTGTGCGATGTCAGTCATCTTTACGTCTTCGATGCCTTTTTTCAGGAAGAGTTCGGCGGTCATGGAGACAGCACGGTCGAGTCTTCTGCTTTTAAGGCTTCCTTCTGAAATTTCAGTTTTCACTTGACAAACCTCCTTTTTTGTGATAGACTAAATATCAAATATCGTGCCTATCATTTCATACAATTTTTGCCTCATTTTCCGGAAAATATTTTCCGATGTCCAATAAGACAATTATCTCTCCCATAAAGCTGGGGGAGATAAGTGACCTATCGAAAGGAGCGTTCTATGGAAAGAACAAAAGTTATTTTTGGAAATGCGATACCCGCCTGCACCCGGTCAAAAGCCGAACGCAAGAAGAAAAGTTTTATCCGCAAATACGGCAATGACAGCTACAAAGTCTACCACATGAAGGCTTCTCCTGCCCCGGCGATAGGCGATATGCTCGGCGTTTCGGAGCTGAAGCTGTGCCGCCGGAAAGAAGTCAGCTTCAATGAAAAGAGCATCATTCTCGGCAATATCCGCATGGGATTCGGCCACTACAGGATAGCTATGGCTCTCGCTTCTGCCGCTCACGCCCTCGGATACGAGCCGTACTGGTTCGACCTCAGTTCATTTGAGGGAACGACCTGCTCGAAGCTCATCAAAGGTCAAAACCGCCTTTACTCTGTCGGCTCACGCCTTTCCCAGAAGTCAGCACTTTTCAACAAAGCCGTGTGGGAAAAGCTCAACTGTGAGGGATTCCGGAAACTCTCATACAATGCCTGCGACCAGAAGACCGCCGAACTCATGACTCCTGTTTTCCGTGATATCCCGAAAGATGTGCCGTTCCTTGCGGCTCATTCGTGGGCGGCACAGGCGGCTGTCCATGCCGGTCTGAAAAAAGTCGTGAACGTCATTCCCGATAACTGGCCTATGGCTCTGCATCTTGCGGAGGGGGCTCTGCATACGGTACAGACTCCCTCGTCTTACATCGGCTACCGTGTACTGCGTGGAATGGACGGCGAAAGACCTCTCCAGCCTATGCCGGCTGACCAGATAATCTGTACAGGTCATTATATCGACCACGAATTGGTAAGCAATATCGACGAGGACTGCAAGCGACGCATTCAGCGGACTTCAAGGCGTTATCTGCTGACCGTCGGCGGTGCGGGGGCTCAGAGGGAAACTATCGCTTCCATTATCAGACAGCTCCTCCCGGAAGTGAAACGCAGACGTGCGGTCATACTCATCAATACAGGCGACCACAGCGATGTGCTTCATTCGCTCGTCAGGGAGATACCTCAGATGAAGAAATATCTCAGGGAGCATATCGACGATTTCGAGGAAACAAAGCGTTTCGCCGCCGATGCTTATGACGGGGAAATATCAGGCATACACGCATTCTGTCACAGCGATATATTTGCCGCTGTCTACTCGACAAATCTGCTGATGAGAGTGAGCGATGTACTTGTCACGAAACCGGGCGAACTTGCTTTTTATCCCGTGCCGAAACTCCTTATCAAGCGAGTTGGCGGACATGAAGCATGGGGTGCTGTACGCTCTGCGGAGATAGGCGACGGAACGTATGAATGTTCGTCACCGGGGGAGATATCAGCGGCACTTTCACTGATACAGAACGATCAGGGGATCGTGGAGATGATGTGTGAGAATATCAGGAAAGCCCGTGACTGCGGAATATATGACGGAGCATACAATGCAGTAAAAGCAGCAATAAATAAATAAAAGAAATAATAACCGCCGCAGGCGGCAATAATGGGAGTCAAGAGGGACAATGTCCCTTTTGCAGGGGTGCATGAGGGGACAGAGTCCCCTAACAAGGTAGCAAAGCAAGCGAAGCGATGCTTTGCGGCTGGTCTGGACTTACAATGCCTCAAGCAAAGCAAACTAACAATTCATAATTCATAATTGCAGTGTCCCCTACATTTTCATGATTCTCCCATACAAGACACGTCCAGTGCGGCGTGTCTTTCTTTTTTGCCTGTCATTCCTCGTTGTCGTCATAAAATACGTTGTACGTCACCGCTCTGTGGCTGAACGTACTAAGAACAAGTCCTATGACTGCGTACATACTCACCATTGCCGTTCCGCCGGCACTAAGGAAAGGCAGCGGTACTCCGATAACCGGTGCGGCTTTCAGTACCATTCCTATATTCATCACACAGTGCGAGAATACAAGTCCGAATGCTCCCATACAGATGAATCTTCCGAGCCTGTCCCTCGTCACTCTGCTGTCTGCAAATATCTTCAGGCAGATATACGCAAGCACGATAAGCAGTCCGACCGAGCCGACAAATCCGAAGACCTGTCCGACAAATGTGAAGATGAAATCATTGTGTATCTCCGGGACATATACGTAATTGTCCGCATCTTTCGAGAGTCCCTTTCCGAAGACTCCTCCCCAGCGGAGTGCCGATAATCCGAGATCCTGCTGATATTCTATATACTCCGGATCTGTTCCGGGGTGGAAGATTATCAGTATCCTCTTTTTGTGGAACTCGCTCAGTGCGAAGAACCACATTCCCGCTACAGCCGCTCCTATGGCGAACGGTGCTGCGAGAAGATATTTCCACGATATCCTCGCTGAACATATCATGAATGCGAATATCGCTGCAAAGACTATCGCCGTTCCGTAGTCGCCCTGCTTGCCGACTATCGCTATCGGAAGTCCGCCGTGCAGGAGCAGAAGCAGCATATGCAGCGGTTTGTTCATCTGCTCCTCGTCCCGTGAAAGATGATACGAGAACGAGAGTATGAACGCTATTTTAAGCACCTCGGACGGCTGGAAGTTCATTCCGGCTATCCTCAGCCATGCCTGGTCGTCCGCTCCGGCTCGCTGATATCCGAGCGAGGTGAACGTCAGTCCCACAAGCACAAGTGCCGCCGGGACGAATATGAACCAGAGCTTTACGAGTTTTCTGTAATCTATGAACGAAAAAAGCACAGCCGTTCCGAGTCCGAGTATCATCGAGAAGAGCTGCGTCTTCCAATAGCTGCTGCCGACTCCCTCGTTTATGCTAAGCTTCGATTCTGCTATGAAATATATCAGCAGAGTGCCGATAGCCGCACAGAGAGTCACAGCAAAAAGCAGGCCGATATCAACGCTGTGCCTTGCTGTCGTTAATTTTTTGAATGCCGATCTCATTGTTTCTCCTTAGCCGGGAGTATCCTCCCGATTTCTTTTTCTATTTTGAAGGCTCTGACCAGTATTTTCTGTCGAGGCTGCGGTAGTGGACAGCCACGGCGACGTGTTTCCGCTTGATGACCTCCGAGCCTTCGAGGTCTGCGAGTGTACGTGCGACTTTGAGTATCCTGTCATAAGCTCTCGCACTGAGTCCGAGCTTGTCGAACATCACGGCGAGCATGGACTTCGCTCCGTCGTCGGCAGGACACATCTGCTGGAGCTTGTCGGGCGTTATGAGAGCATTGCAGGTGATGCCCGTGCCTTTGAAGCGTTCCTCCTGTATCTTTCTTGCAGCGACGACTCTTTCTCTTATCGCTGCGGAGGATTCTTCCCTGACTTCGGAGGCAAGGTCTGAATACTCCACCGGTGCTACTTCGATATGCAGGTCGAACCTGTCGAGCAGCGGCCCGGATATCTTCGAGAGATACTGCGATATCTTCTTCGTGCCGCATCTGCATCTTCCGGAGGGGTGTCCGAAATATCCGCACGGACAGGGATTCATCGCACCTATGAGCATTATCGTACACGGATAAGTCACCGTGCCAGAAGCCCGTGATATAGTGACCTTTCTGTCTTCGAGCGGCTGACGGAGTATCTCCAGTGTACGCCTGTCGAATTCCGCAAGTTCATCAAGGAAAAGCACGCCGTTGTGAGCGAGCGAGACTTCTCCCGGATGAGGGACAGTCCCTCCGCCTGCGAGTCCTGCCGAAGATATCGTATGATGCGGCGAGCGGAAAGGTCTTTTTGTTATTATCGGCATTTCCGGCGAAAGCATACCGGAAATGGAATGAATTTTTGTGGTTTCGAGCGATTCCTCGAAAGTGAGCGGCGGAAGTATGGAAGGCATACGCTTCGAGAGCATACTCTTTCCGCTTCCGGGAGTTCCTATGAGGAGTGCGTTGTGACCGCCTGCGGCAGCTATTTCAAGGGCTTTTTTAGCAGCTCCCTGTCCCTTTACATCAGCAAAGTCGAACACATCGTCGTATGCCGTTTCGGGAGGGATATATCTGCTGCACGGAGTCAGCCGCCTGTCCATGCGGAAATGGCCGATAAGCTCCTCCGCATTGCTTACAGCGTAGATATCTATGCCGTCGATGACGGAAGCTTCCCTTGCATTGGCAGCCGGGACGAAAGCGGCTTTCAGTCCGGATTCCTTTGCGAGCATGACCATAGGCAGAACGCCGTTGATATGCCGTATATCACCATTGAGTGACATCTCGCCTATAAAGGTGCAGCCTTCGAGGTCGTCGTCTATCATTCTCATGCCTTTCAGCAGAGCCATGAATATCGCCATATCATGCACCGAGCCGCTCTTCCTCGTATCAGCCGGAGCGAGATTGACCATTACAGATGCTACAGGGAAGCTTATACTGCACGCACGCATGGCGGCACGTATCCTCTCTCTGCTCTCACGGACAACAGCGTCCGGGAGTCCGACGATATCGAACTGCGGATTGCCCCTGCTTATGTCTATCTCGACATCGACAAGGAAAGCGTTCAGACCGAAAAGTCCGAGGCTCGATACTTTTGCAAACATCTGTCCCACCTCCGGTGATTGATAACTAAATATATTATAACATCTTTCAGATCAAATGTAAATATTTTTCTATACGATTTTTACTGTTTTCTGCAAAAAATTTCTCTCATTTTTATAGGAAGTTTGTATTTG
>CADBQF010000346.1 GCA_902796705.1 Ruminococcus flavefaciens | reverse complement strand
GAGCTATATCGTCGGCTGCTGTGCCGGAAGATTTTCGCCGGACGAGGAGGGGCTTGTCTATGCAGGCGGAAAATGGCAGCCGCAGCGTTACCGCTCGTTCATGCCGGCGGAGGATAATTTCATAATGCTCTCGGAAGCTGATGATGATATCATCGTCAGGACTAAGGAATTCCTGCGGCGTTTCTACGGGCAAGATGTGCTTGGGGAAAATCTCTCGTTCATTGCGGAGAATCTCGGCGGGGACGGTCAGGCGGAAGATGTTATCCGGAAATACTTCCTGTCCGATTTCTTTGCAGATCACTGCCGCATCTACCACAAGCGGCCGATCTACTGGCAGTTCAGCAGCGGCCGGAGAGCGGCTTTCCGGTGTCTTGTCTATATGCACAGAATGACTCCGGCGACGCTTGGCGATATGCTCGCTCTGCGTGTTCAGCCGGAAATAAAAAAGCTCCGTGAGCAGGAAAAGAGACTCGAAAAGCTCGCCTGTGAAAGCTCCGGAGATATCCGCCGTGCTTACCGGGCGGATATAAAAAAGCTCGCCGCTGATATAACGGAGCTGACCGATTATGAAAAGCTCCTTGCTGAAACGGCGGCGAAGAATATCAATATCGACCTTGACAACGGTGTCAGGGAGAATTACCCCCTTTTCGGCAGGCTCGTTTCGCCTGTGAGGGGAGGACTTTGAGAACGAGGAGGGAACTGCATGAAAAAGCTGATATCTGTTCTGGCATCGCTTGTGATGCTCGTTTCCCTTGTGCCGGGAGGTCTTGCTGCATCTGCCGCCGGTCTTCAAAAAGGCGATGTTGACGGCGATAACAATATCGATGCTTCCGACGCTTCAAAAGTCCTGCTGGAATATGCCGCTGCCGTCAACGGCGATGAAACTACATTCACGGCTGAACAGAGTGCCGCTACCGATGTCAATTCCGACAATACGGTAGATGCTTCTGATGCTTCGCTGATACTATTCATTTACAGAAGATGAGAATTATCAATACTTATTACATAATTACGCAGACATAATGATGACTATTGGCTATGGCTCAAGAATTAAGGAAAACTCATACTATGATGTATATTATACAGAAGCCGATTGGGGATTACCGACTTATATAAATGAAGCAACCGACAAAGTAAAAAACCTCATATCATAAAAAATCCGGCACCAGCCGGACTTTTTCTTTATAATCACACCGTAAGCACTATCTCTTTTCCTGACGGTGTATATTCACAAGTCTCGACTCCGCACTTCCTGAAAAGGAATCCCGAAGCGGTCACGGAATCTGTTCCGGAATACTTGTTGCTGTAGTAGACCACCCTCTTTATCCCCGACTGGATTATAGCCTTTGCACATTCATTGCACGGGAAGAGCGTCACGTACAGCGTACAGCCCTGCAATGATGCGGAATTGCTGTTGAGTATGGCATTAAGCTCCGCATGGCACACAAACGGATATTTCGTATCGAGCGGAGAATCGCCCTCACGCTCCCACGGCATATCATCATCGATACAGCCTGTCGGCATACCGTTATATCCGACTGCAACTATCTTGTTCTCCTTGTTGACGATGCACGCACCGACCTGAGTGGAACTGTCCTTGCTCCTTTCGGCTGAGAGCATAGCGATGCCCATGAAGTATTCGTCCCATGATATATAGTTATTTCTTTTCATAACTGACCTCCGGTAAAGTTTATAAACATACCTTATTATAACATAGTTATATACAAATAGCAAGGAAGTCTGAAAAAGTTACATTCAGGTATCAGATGAAATGTTTTTCTTGACTTATCCGGTACTTGTGATATAATATATTAGTGAAATATTTTGCGACGGAGGATAAAATATGAGAACTTACAGAAGACTGATATCAGCTATCATCGCTGCGGCAGTTTCCCTTTCTCTCTGCTCATGCGGAGGAAAAGAAAAAAACAGCGGTAAAAAAAATGATAAGATAATAGAAAGCACTGTCCCCTCCTCTTCCGGAACTCCGGAGGAGACAACAGCTCCCGTATCTGACGGGACAACAGATGCCGCTTTGCAGAGCGAAACTTCAACTGTTCCGGCTGCTCAGACCACGACCGAAGCTCCGACTGCTCCGGAGGAAACGACTGCCGGCGAGACTGAACCCACTACTGCTCCCGAACAGATCTCCAACGCCCCCACTGAACCCGACGGCTACAAGAAAGTCTTCGACGATCTCCACAAGGCTTATATGAGCGGTTCGGCAGAAGATATCTATTCGCTGTATTATCCGGCTGAGATAGAGGCTTTCAACAGATATATGCAGAGCGAGATAAACGATATCAATTTCGATGACAAGAAGCTCTACGAAAAAGATGCCGTTCTCGATGCCCTCGGAAAGTCTGTCGATAATATCCGTGGATTCATGAACAGCTACGGCAGCGAATCCGATGAATGGGTGCTTAATGTCAGCGAAGCTTCATATACAAAGATACCGGAAGAACAGCTCACCGAATTCAAGAATATGCTCGGTCTTCCCATTTCCGACGGATATATCCTCGAAATGCCGTTTTACTACGACAAGACGAACGAACAGTCATTCGTCGCAGAGCCGGCAGCTTCCCTGTGCATCGACGGAAAATGGTATCTGTGCTATTCTGTGGCATTTTCAAGGCTTCTCAGCTATATGGATATAGAATTCTGATAAACTGTACATAAACAGATATCCCCTGTCAGGAAGTGCGGCGGCGATGACCGTTAAGCCCGGTACTCATAAAGAAGTTTATACCTTTTAGTGGGCAAAACCTTTCTGAGGAAAGGTTCTTTCCCCACGCCCCTTTTCCAAAGACTTTTAACATGAAATTTCCCCTGACGGGACGCTCCGGCAAACTTTGCCGTCTACGATAACTGATCGTGAGCG
>CADBQF010000345.1 GCA_902796705.1 Ruminococcus flavefaciens | reverse complement strand
TCTATTGGGGAAAACCCTTTTGAAAAAGGGTTCTCCCTCAAACTCCCTTCCTAAAACTTTCAGCGTAAAATTTCCCCTGACGGGACGCTCTGGCAATTCTTGCCGTAAACGATAGCTATCGTGAGCGTCCCGTCAGGGGAAATTTCATGTTAAAAGTCTTTGGAAGGGGGTTCGGGGGAGAACCTTTCCTCAGAAAGGTTTCCCCCGATAAAGTACAGGTAACATACAGGCATCGATATTATGCAGTAACGATGCTGTTAGCCTTATGGAGGCCGAGTTTTTCGACAGCCTGTTCTCTCATTTTATATTTGAGTATCTTGCCGGCAGCGTTCATGGGGAAGCTGTCAACGAAATCGACGTATTTCGGGCATTTGTGCTTAGCCATTCTTTCGAGGCAGAACTCCTTGATCTCCTGTTCTGTAGCAGTCTCGCCGTCCTGGAGGATAATGCACGCCATGATCTCCTCGCCGTAGTCCTCGCTCGGAACGCCGATGACCTGAACGTCCTTTACCTTGGGGTTGGTATAGAGGAAGTCCTCTATCTCCTTGGGGTAGATATTCTCGCCGCCACGGATTATCATATCCTTTATACGGCCTGTGATCTTGAAATATCCGTCAGAAGAACGTCTTCTTGCGAGGTCGCCGGTATGCAGCCAGCCCTCTGAATCGATAGCGGCGGCAGTAGCTTCGGGCATTTTGTAGTAGCCTTTCATTATATTATAGCCTCTTGCAACGAATTCGCCGTCTGTATCGTCGGGAAGATCCTCATTCGTTTCGGGATCGACGATCTTGCACTCAACGCCGAAGATCGGGCCGCCGACGGTATTCACACGCTGTTCGAGGGTATCGGTCGTCTTGCTCATGGTAGTAGCAGGAGAAGCTTCTGTCTGACCGTAAGTTATGCAGATCTCGCTCATGTGCATCTTCTCGACAACTTCTTCCATAGTCTTTATCGGACACGGAGAACCAGCCATGATGCCGGTACGCATATATGAGAAATCAGTCTTTTCAAAGTCCTTATGGCCGAGCATAGCGATGAACATAGTCGGTACGCCGTGGAAGCAGGTTATCTTCTCCTGATTGATGCAGTTGAGTCCCTTTCTCGGAGAGAATCTTGTGATAGGCGACATCGTAACGCCGTGAGTTACGGAAGCTGTCATGGCAAGAACCATTCCGAAGCAGTGGAACATCGGCACCTGTATCATCATTCTGTCGGCAGTCGAGAGATCCATGCAGTCACCGATAGCCTTGCCGTTGTTCACTACATTATAATGTGTGAGCATAACGCCTTTCGGGAAGCCTGTCGTACCGGAAGTATACTGCATATTGCATACATCGTGGATATCGATAGTCTTTCTGACAGTCTCGACGTGGCTGTAGGGGACGTTCTTCGAGAGAGCGATAGCTTCTTCCCATGTGAAGCAGCCTGTGTTCTTTGAATCGATAGTGATGACGTTTCTGAGGAACGGGAGCTTTGCCGAATGGAGCTGACCGGGTTCGGAAGTTTCAAGCTCCGGGCAGAGTTCCTTGATTATCTCGACATACTTGATATCCTTGATGCCGTCGATCATAACGAGAGTCATGGTATCTGACTGGCGGAGGAGGTATTCAGCCTCGTGGATACGGTATTCGCTGTTCATCGTAACGAGGACAGCACCGATCTTTGTGGTAGCCCAGAAAGTTATGTACCACTGGGGAACGTTCGTAGCCCATATAGCGACATGATCGCCTTTCTTTACTCCCATAGCGAGGAGCGAGCGTGCGAATGTATCTACATCGTCCCTGAATTCGGGATAAGTTCTTGTGTAGTCGAGTTCGGTATAGCGGAAAGCGTACTGGTTCGGGAATTCCTCACAGATACGGTCGAGGATATCGGGGAACGTATAGTTGAGTATCCTCTCCTTCGGCCACGGATAATATCCGTCGCCTCTCATGCTCGTCTGGAGGGCGTGCTTGTGCTTTGTCCTGTAGGGAGCCATATAGTCAGCGAACTGCGGGATAACGATGCCTGCATCGGAGAGATCCTTTGCCCAGCGTTTTACCCATTCGAGTGAGATATAGCCGTTGTAGTTGATAGTATCGAGGGCTTCGATCATTTCCTTTACCGGGATATCGCCGCTGCCCATGATGCGGTACTCGACTTTTCCGTCAGCGTTGATGACGCTGTCCTTTACCTGTATATACTTTATGTATTCACCGAGGTTAGCGACAGTAGTTTCGGGGGATTCGCCTGCGAAGCGGTAGGGGTGGTGCATATCCCAGAGAGCGGCGATCTTTCTGCTCTTTACAGCGTCGAGGACTTTTGCAAGACGTGCTGTATTGCTGTAAACGCCGTTCGTCTCAACGAGGAGAGTTACGTTGTATTCTTCTGCTACCGGAACGAGAGCCTTGAGAGTCTCGATGATGTACTCATCGTCAACTTCGTCCTCCGGGCCGGGGTTGAGGTCAGCGAGTATCCTTATGAAGGAAGTTCCGAGCTTCTGAGCGAGCTGGGCGTAAGCCTTTATCTCCTCGAAAGCGGCATCTGCCTTGTCCTTGAATTTAAGGCACGCACCGGAAGCGAGACATGGTATCTCCAGACCGAGCGAGCGGAGCTTTTCGATAGTTTTCGGGAGCTGTGCCTCTGTGAAAGGCTGAGCCTTGACAGAGAAAATCTCATTTCCGAGGCCTCTTATCTCGATACCGTCGAATCTGAGGTCTTTAGCCATTGAGTAGATGTCTGTCCATGACCATTCAGGACAAGCAAGAGTTGAAAAACTGATCTTCAAAAATATCATCCCTTTTATAAAATATCTGAAATATTTATGTCATCTGACTTCCGCACCGGAAGCCAGCATCTTTGTAGCCTTGCGGCAAGACCGGAGATCATGCACCTCTGAGGGCATAGTACGGAACACCGAACCATTCACGCACCCAGTATGTCGGCAGCAGCCACCACCTTGTATCTGCACTGATGCTGTAAGCTTTTATGCCGAGGTCATCAGCGAGCATATGCGAACGGAGCTGGTGGAATCCGTCGGTGACTATGGTGATATCTTCCGGCAGTCCCTCACGCTTTATTATCTCCTGCGAGAAGCG
>CADBQF010000344.1 GCA_902796705.1 Ruminococcus flavefaciens | reverse complement strand
TCGGCTGTCATGAGAAATACATCTTCCGGCGAAAGGCTGTGCTTTTTGAGTATGCCGGTGATATCGCCGGAGCTTATGCCGAGCTGAGCAAGAGCCGGCTGCAATATCTTTCTGTCGGATATGACGATCTGCGGCGGATCGGTATTATCTGCCGGGACAAGGAGGTCTTTCCGCACCGGGATATCACAGACGGGCTTTTTCATCACCGAGATGCTGCCTGTAGTTTCAACGATAGCGAACTGAACTTCGCTCAGGTCGAATATGCCGCTCCCACGCACGGCTGTCATGAGGTCGTCAGCCGACAGGCGGAGTTCACGCATCACGGCGGAGTCTATCGTACCTTCGCTGATGATTATTTTCGGGCTGCCGGAGATGAGTTTCCGCAGGGCAGGCAGATGCAGGTCGAGCCATGAAACTATCACTTCAAAGCAGACGAGCGAAAGGATAGGCGTTATCCCGACTATCAGCGGTATCGCCGTATCTTCGAGCGGCAGAGTGGCGATGTTCGAGACAAGTATCGTGATGACGAGTTCGGACGGCTGCAATTCTCCGAGCTGTCTTTTTCCCATGAGTCTGACAGCCGATATGACGAGTATATAAAGTATCAGCGAGCGAATAAGTATGATGCACATGAAATCACTTCCCGGATATAGTATTGACGCTTTTCATGCGTGTATACACAGAAAACCCCCGCATTACGCAGGGGTTTTCCGAAAAGAGAGATATTTTCAGTGAGTATCTGAAAAACCTCCGCAGACCGGGGACTTTTCAGGTACTCACGTACCTGTAAGGAGGAAATATATTATTTGAATCTGTTATTATATTCCGTAAATGCCTTCACGATGATATCAGCACACAGTTCGTCACCGAGGTCTGCACTGTTGAGGCAGAGCGAATACTGATCCTTGTCGTGCCATACTTTGCCTGTATTTACATTGAAGAAAGTCTCACGGCGTTTGTCAGCCTTCTTCATGACAGATTCAGCCTTTGCCTCAGTGATGCCGTACTGTTCGACGGCACGCTGCATCCTGTACTGCGGCGAAGCGTAGATGAACACGCTGAAGCAGCCTCTTTCTTCAAGGATATAGCTTCCGCATCTTCCGACGAGGACGAAGCTCGGTTCTTTATTGGCGATATCCGTGATTATCCTGCTCTCCATAAGGAAGACCTTATCCGAGAGGGGAAGGCTGTCTTCCATAGAACGTGCAGGGTTAGCCGATAAAAGCAGTGAATACAGGAAACTTGTGGGAACGTTCTCCTCAGCAGATTCGAGATATTCAGGTGATATGCCGCACTGCTCGGCAGTCATTTCGAGTATCTGTCTGTTGTAGCAGTTTATACCGAGTTTTTCAGCAGCGAGTCTGCCTATCGCACTTCCGCCGCTGCCGTATTGTCTTTCGATAGTAATAATTGGTCTCTTCATAGAAACGTTCCTCCGGTTCCGTATCATTTTATAAGTCTGATATTATTATACCATATTCTGCACATAATTCAAGCGTATAACAGAAAAAACTTCAACTTTATAACTAATTTCTATGTTTTGAACAACCTGCAATTTCAATGATTGTGCAAATCTTACAACAAAAAGGAGAGAACTCCCGGCGGAAGATCTCTCCTTTATAGCGTTATTTTTTCATATTGAGGTATATGAGGTAGAGGATATATCCTGTTTCAGCGAATGCCACCAGCAGCATCGGTATCGACTGGAATGCAACTGCCGCCCCTCGTCTGCTCTGTGCCGGAGTCGTTGCCGGGAGCTTGTGCTTTGCGTTGAACATCAGAAGCAGAAGTATGCCGAGGAGCAGGACTCCTAAACCGGCTATGCCAAGCACCATGAGTATCTCCCTGCTGTGTATGCGGGCAATGTACTGGTACAGCGTCGAGAACGTGTTTATGAAGATGTGGACGATCACCGACGGTATTATCGAGCCGTGCAGGAGCGTGATGTGTGCGAGGAAAACTCCCACGATGAATGCAAGTATGAACTGTGACAGATTTCCGTGAGACAGTCCGAAGAATATCGCTGTTGCGAAGACGGCGAACCGCTGGTTGGCTCTTCCGAAGACTCTCAGGAGCATTCCCCTGAAGAAGAATTCCTCTGTCACCGGAGCTATCACGCAGGTATATATTATCATTATCGCTGAACCGAGCGGCGATGTCGCAACTCCGTCAAGGTCGATGACGTTCGTGTCGTAGCCGTATTTCGAGAATATATCCGATACGAAAACACCGGACAGCACCGAAGCTGTCCACAGCGTCAAAGCACATATGCAGTATTCGACGGCTTTCCCGGCACTGAAATCATACGTCCGCACCAGATGCACCGTGTCGGTCTTCGTCATTTTAAGCCCGATGAATCCGAACAGCACGTTCACCGTCATGAATATCAGCAGATTGAGTCCGGCGAATATCGACGAGCTTTTCATGTAGTTGATAATGAGAGTATCGTCAACGCCCTTGTTGTACGTTCCTACAGCTATCTGCACAGCCATTATGAGCAGACGCATACCGAATTCACTGAAAAGAAAGTGGAACAATATCATGAAAGCTCCTATCGAGTAGAAGCGTCGAAGCTTTTTCCGCTCTGCCGATGCAGGTTCGAGCGGCACGGTGTAGCCGGGTTCTTCTATCTGCGGTAGAATGACTGAGTAGTCGTCCCTGAATCCGGCATATTCAGCCGGGTTATTGAATGGATCGTATCTTGTCTGTTTTATTTCGTGAGAGGAAGAGGCTCGC
>CADBQF010000343.1 GCA_902796705.1 Ruminococcus flavefaciens | reverse complement strand
TGCCTGAAAATCCGTACATTCACCCTATGTGGACAGGTTCTTAGTTTTCTATGCTTGAGCAATTCCCTCAAATCGGTAAATATAACCAGGATCACCCCCGCAGGTGCGGGGAAAAGCCTTTCACTTTTATCCGTTACGCTATGCCTTCTGTATCCGGACGGTGAATACAGGTTTTGATATTGCGGTTTCAGTGTATAACTGTACAACCGGATAAATGTTCCTTAACAAATTACAGTATCCATAGAATAATGTAAAAAAGAAGCGGCTTTTCAGCCGCTCCCCAAATAACATTTTTATCACAGTTTTTAAACTTACAAAGTTTTTTACATAACTCTTGTATTTTATGCTGCACAGCTCATATTGTTAGCCAGATCCTTCCAGAATGCCTCACGTTTATCTTTAAATTCCTCTCTGTTTATCTCTGAACTTCCGGTCAGTTTGTGCCATATGCCATAACTGTCTCCTAATCTGTGTTCTTCCTGGGTGAGGATAGCGAGGGTAGAATCGTCGTGCTGACCTATATGATGCAGTTCATATGGTTTACCATTCGGATCGAGAGCAGCGAGGCCTTGCTGCATTTTTTCAAGATTTGTCTGACCGGTAGCTTCATCGACATAGTTCAGGTCGATGTTACGGACCAGAGCGGTCTTGCCGTTTACCATTTCAGCAGTCAGACCGGCTTCCCGGCATTTTTCGTACTGTTCCATAGTATTGAACTGCTTTATAACATCGAGAGGATACCCCGACTCTTTCTGGATAGTGGCAGCCTCATTCATCGAAAGTCCATTCAGAGTCGCACCCTTCAATGCAGCAGCTTCGCTGATACCGCCTGTTAAAGCACCAACGCAAGCTCCCCACATAAATCCTTCGCTGCCTTTCAGAGCGGCTGCCTTGAGAGCTTTTTCCATATCGTGTGTCTCGAAGCCTACGATAGCGGCTTCGGCTGCACCGCTGATAACTCCCGATGATAAAGCAAATCCGGCCGCAGTTTTTGCCGAAGCTGCAAATATCATGCTTATCGCTGGTGCTCCTGCTCCGGCAGAAACCGCTGAAACAGTCACACATATCAATATGACACCTGTGCCTATGGCGACATTCCGTATAACATTATCAAATGTATCATCATATTCTTCAAACGGAACTACCTTTGTCTCTCCGTTTTCACCGAGGGTGAATATGTATTCCTGGCCTTGAAAGGCTTCTTCGATCTCAGAAAGCGTATATCCGAAATAGATATTTTTCCGGGAATTATAAATTCTTTCTTCAATGGCTTCTTTGGAGATAAAAGATGCCTTAACCTCCTCTATGAAATAATCATCGCTGTCAAGCTGATCTATAAGTTCTGCATATACCGTATCTTCAACATATCTGTGAAGATCACTGCCGCTCAATGATCTGAGATCAAGACTATTTATATATTCTTCGGAAGTTGTATCGAATGAGAGCATGGGGGTATTTTCTGTAATGGTCTGTGAAGTTTCTTCTGTATATATTTCTGATTCAGTTATTATCATTGAATCATCATCTGGTGTATCCGGCAGAGAACACCCTGTCAGGAGCATC
The DNA here is from genome assembly GCA_902796705.1 of Ruminococcus flavefaciens. Classification (GTDB taxonomy): domain Bacteria; phylum Bacillota; class Clostridia; order Oscillospirales; family Ruminococcaceae; genus Ruminococcus; species Ruminococcus flavefaciens_W. Next base: position 1,868 of record CADBQF010000343.1, on the reverse strand, counting down.
ACGCAAGCCGTCAGCAAGGCATACATTCTTTTCATGGTATCACCCCTGTCATTCCTTTTTATTTTTTATCAGCCTGACTATCACGAAAGCACCTATCACACCTGCTGCGGCAGTTCCGCCGACATACGGCAATGCAGATTTTGCAGACCTGCTTGTCTGAGTATCCTGTTCTGCTTCTGTCTTTGTGACGGTCGATGATACCGGTGCAGGATCGGTCGCTTTCGACGTTGCTGATGTCGTTGTAACCGGTTCGATGATCGCACCGTTCGGCTTTATCGTATAGCCTTCTTCTTCCATATTTTTAAGCTGTGCTATCGTATACTGCTCAGATGAATTAAGATGCTTGGTATAATTGGCTAAGATGTTGTTTTTTCCGACATAGATGACCTGCTCGGTCGTATCGAGATATTTGTCATACTGATTATCGGCAGTTATAGTGTATATGCCTTCATCGGTAAATACATCACCGTCATTTGCTGGTCTGTTGAAGCGGGTATCCGGTATAATGTCATCTCCGACATCGTTCATGATCTGTTTCCTGATATGTACTTTTAAATATTTTGAATCTTCTGTATCGATACGGAAACCGTTCGCTGTTGAATCACCGTTCAGCAATTCTGAACCCGATGCAGAATCATAAGTAAAGACCTTGCAGTTACCGTTCCGTATCTTAAATTTGAATGATGTTCTGTAATATGTCGTAGAGTTGATACCTTTTGTATCCTTTATGGCATAATCAAGGTGTATCTCATAATCTCCTTCTTCGCCAAGCTGTATCTTAGTATCAGCGTTCTCAGATGTCAATGCTTTAAGATAATCAGGATACTTTGTGACTTCTGATTCGCCTTTTTCATTTGTATATTTTATGAGCAGTTCTCCACGTTTTTTCGTCTTTCCCTTTTTTGGCTTTTTTTGTTTGAAACCGCCGTCATAACCGTCTTCATCATTTGCTATTGTCAGATTCTTTTTTCCGTTCAGGCAGCTTATATTTTCTTCGAGTTTGAAAGAAAGTTCGATACTATCCCCCGAATTTTTCAGATAAATATCATCTGAATCACCCTTGTCAGTATACCCTTTTAAACGGAAATATCCTAAATTCCAGCCGTAATGAGGATCTTTCTTACCGATCTTTTCGGAACCTGTATAGTTGTTCTTTTTAGTGCGGACAGTCAGTTTATTTCCGTTCTTTGTGCCTGCATAATATTTGTATTCATTTTCGCTTTGTCTGGTAGTTGTTTCTTCGGAAATGTTATCCTCAGATGCTTCGGAGACAGTTGTTTCAGCAGCCATTACTGGAAATACCGGCATATTCACGGCGAGCATCAGAGCCGCTCCTATAGCACAAGTAAACTTTTTAAACGATCCTTTCATGTTGATCCCTCCTATAACATTTTATAAAATACTTCAAGTATTTAACTTGTCCCTATAATTATATCACAATAAGCAAACAGCGTCAATATCATATGATACCACTTAACATTTGTACACGAATTTCGTGATAGTGTACAAATAATTCTATCCCTTATCGTTAATAGTATTATACCATATTTCCCGGAAATTTTATAAAAACGGATTCCTTAAAATGGGATAACAAGCAGATCATGCGGAAAAGATATCACAATTATTTGCGATCACAAAAAAATGTCCCGCACAGAACTGTTGACAGTTCCTCGCAGAACACAGAATAACAATATATCAGGAAAGCCTTCGTAATTATTCAGTACGAAGCGGTTATCAATACTCCCCGTTCTCTTTAGGGATAACAACACGTCCGAGGTCGCCGATGCGTCTTACGATACCAGTAGCTTTCATAAATAATTACCTCCGATAAAAATAGGCTGCGGTAATATTATCTGCTGAAATTTCCG
>CADBQF010000342.1 GCA_902796705.1 Ruminococcus flavefaciens | reverse complement strand
GGGAAATTTGACGCTGAAAGTTTTAGGAAAGGGGTTTGGGGAAGAACCCTTTTTCAAAAGGGTTTTCCCCAATAAGAGACATAAGCCACCTTATAAGCAACGGGTTCGGGAAGATTTTTATTAAAAATTGCTTTTTGGGTGTTACACTTTTCATATTTTGCTCGAATGGGATAATTGTGGGGGAAAACGTGTGTTATGTGTCCGTTTTTGTGTCCTATGCACGATTGTATATAAGTGGGGGCAGTGTGTTGTAAAACTGCACAAGAGTCTTCCTCTAATGTTTGACATAATGACTGTATGTTAAAATTTCTTCTGGAAATCAAAACAGGTTGCAATTGTGAGTTTTTTTTGCTATAATGATTATGAATGCAAAGTGATGCAAATGACGCAAGTCTGCATCAAAATGCCTCCGGAAAGTCCGCTCTCCGGAGACGCACTATGAAAGGAGCAGGTTAAAGATGAAAAAGATCAGTAAGCTTGCTGTACGTGCTGTTTCGGCTGCTGTCTGTGTGATGACTGCGATGCCGTTCGCTGCCTATGCGGCTGAAGATGCACCAAAGGCATGGACTACAGACGAATACGGCTGTATCTACTACTACAGCGACGAGGGTGAAGCTCTCACCGGCGTTCAGGAGATAGACGGTCAGAAGTACCTCTTCTCCGCAAACGGCGTTCTCAAGACCGGCTGGAGAACTGTTGACGGCAAACGCTGCTATTTCGATCCCAAGACCGGCAAGCCGCTCTACGGCTGGATCACATACGCCGGAAAACAGTATTACGTTGCAGAGGACGGCGGCAAGAAAACAGGGATATTCAAGGATCAGGACGGTTCGCTCTATCTGCTCACCGATCAGGGCTATGCAGATAAGGAAGAGGGACTCAAGACATATGACGGCTCGCTCTGCTATGTCGGAAGCGACGGAAAGCTCGCTGTAGGTCAGGTGACTGTTGACGGAAAGACATATGTTTTCTCCGATACGGGATTACAGACTTCCGGCTGGAGGAACGTTGACGGAAAGATGTTCTACTATTCGCCCGAAACAGGCGAGAGCATGACGGGACTCATCAACACCGGCGACGGATACTACTATGTATCTCCGGAGGAGGGAAGACTCACCGGAAAAGTCACCATAAACGGTGCTGACTATCTCTTCGACACAGAGTCCGGAAAGCTCCTCACAGGCTGGCAGACTATCGGTGACGATGTGCATTACTTCAACAGCGATGCTACTTTCGCCAAGGGAAAAGTCACTATCGACGGTGCTGTCTACTATTTCAGCGATGCAGGCATCATGCAGAAAGGTCTGCTGAAAATAGGCGATGACAGCTATTGCTTCGGCTCTGACGGAAAAATGGTCACAGGTCTTATCCCGATGACTGACGGAAATACATACTACTTCGCAGAGAGCGGCATCATGGCTCTCGGCTGGACGACTATCGGTTCAAACATCTACTACTTCGGTGACGACGGAAAGATGAGGACTCTCTGGCAGACTATCGGCGGAAACCGCTATTTCTTCACTGAAGAGGGAGTCATGATGACCGGCAGACGCATCATCGACGGAAATAAATACTACTTCGATGCGAACGGCGTTATGCAGACACACTGGCAGGTCATCGACGGAAAGACTTACTTCTTCGGTGATGACGGCATAATGCTCACAGGCAGACGCATCATCGACAACAAGAAATACTACTTCGACGATTCCGGCGTTATGCAGACCGGCTGGGTGACTATCGAGGGTGCAAAGTATTATTTCCTGTCTGACGGCTCTATGGCTACGGGAACGCAGTCTATCGGCGGAAGCTACTATGTATTCGACGAAAACGGAAAGATGCTCACTAATATGATGTACGCCGGAATGAACATCGAATCCGACGGCAGAGCTTATCCTTTCTCTGATGTACAGAAGACAGCCGAGGCAAAGCTCAATGTGATTGGACGCACTATAAATGCTATCTTCAATTTTGTAAGAGGCAACAACCGCTACAAATACATCGAAGCTACGAGAAGCCTCTCCGAGATCAATTCGATCGGCTGGGGTTACTTCGCAAACTATGCTTTCAATAACAGAGATATCGTATGCTACTACTACGCAGCTATAACAGACCTCATGTTCCACCAGGCAGGCTATCAGACACGAATCGTCTACGGTACAGGACATGGCGACGGAGACCACTACTGGAATCAGGTATATGTCAACGGCGTATGGTCAAACTACGATACCTGCAACGGCTACCAGGGCGTTACTTTCGAGTATCTCCAGAGCCGTAACTATACGTTCTATCAGTACGTATACCCGAAATATTATTGATGATGCCGCAGCGTGATGCTGACGGAAAGTTAAAAACGGAATAGTTCCGGGCGGTGTTCTGCCGCCCGAACTGCCGTATGATACATAATAATGGAGGAATTTTTAAGATGAAAAAGAAACTTGCAGCTCTTGCCGCTCTTGCAGTCATATTCGCTGTATCAGCAGCTTCATGCGGAAAAGACGAAGCATCAGAGACTTCTGTAGTTCTCGGCGTTGAGCAGGGCACAACAGCTTCAACAACTGCTGCAACAGGAGATGAGGAGTCTTCTTCCGAGACTACCACTTCTCCTAAAACAGAGTCTACAACAAAGGCTGACGAGACAGAGACAACGACTTCTGCCGGGGAAGAATCCACCACAGAGGCAGAGACAAAGGCTGATGACGCTCAGTCCGGCAATAACGGCGACAGCGGCAATAACAACAGCAATAACAATAATAACAGCAATAACAACAACAGCGGCGGCGGTCAGCAGCAGCAGCCTGTCCAGAACAACGATCAGCCCCAGCAGCAGCAGGAACAGCCCACACAGCAGCCGGAGCAGCCTCAGCAGCAGCAGATCACTTTCAGCACTGATATGCTCCTCTCCGATGCTTCCGGTCTTATCTCTAAGCTCGGTGATCCTATCCGCACAGGCGTAAGCCCTGCCTGCACCATGAGCGGAAGCGACATCAAGGAGTATGAGTTCAACAATATCATTATCCAGTGCTACTTCGACAACGGTGTTGAAAAGATCCACACTATCGCTATCACAGGCGGCGACTTCGTTACCGACAAGGGAATCAAGGTCGGCAGTTCAAGAGCCGATGTTGAAGCTGCTTACGGTGCAGGTCAGGAAATGAATTCGATGTTCGTTTATGCTTTCGGAGACAAGGAGCTCGACTTCACCTACAACGGTGACACCGTATCAAAGATCGAATTCTACGTTCCCGTATAAGTAAGGAGGAACTGTTTTGGTATTCAGCAGTCCCGTATTCCTTTTTATATTCTTAACTTCGGTATATCTGCTCTACCGCATAATACCGACGATCACAGCAAAGAACGTGCTGCTGCTCATATTCAGCATTGCGTTCTACACATACGGCGAACCGAAAGCCGTTCTCATCATGCTGATATCGATAGTCATGAACTACATATTCGGCATGGCGATGAAGCCGGAGACAAAGGGAAGGAAAGCCTTCCTTGCGGCTTCGGTCATAATGAACCTTGCGATGCTCGGCGTTTTCAAATACGCAGGCTTCGGAGCGGAGATGCTCAACAAGCTGCCGTTCCTGAGCGTGACAGTCCCACGCATCGCACTCCCGATAGGAATTTCGTTCTATACGTTCCAGGCGATGTCATACGTCATAGATGCCTACAAGGATCCGAAATACATACAGAGGAACATCTACAAGCTCGCTCTGTACATAACTTTCTTCCCGCAGCTCGTTGCCGGCCCTGTTGTAAAGTATTACGACTTTGCAGACCAGATCGACCAGCGTGAGATGACTCCTGAGAAAACTGCACAGGGTATGCGGAGATTCGTCATCGGCCTTACGAAAAAGCTCCTCATAGCAAATACTATGGCTGCCGCTGCCGATACTGTCTATGCTCTCGATACAGCAGAGCTTTCCCTGCCGCTTGCGTGGCTGGGTGCGGTATCATACCTCTTCCAGATATATTTCGATTTCAGCGGATACAGCGATATGGCTATAGGACTCGGCGGAATGTTCGGATTCAGGTTCCTTGAAAACTTCAATTATCCCTATATATCGCAGAGTATGCAGGAATTCTGGCGAAGGTGGCATATCTCCGTATCGACATGGTTCAAGGAGTATCTGTACATACCGCTCGGCGGCAACAGAAAGGGAAAAGTCCGCACGGCAGTCAACAAGCTGATAGTTTTCTTCTGCACAGGACTCTGGCACGGTGCGAGCCTGAACTTCATCGTGTGGGGACTCCTCAACGGTGCGTTCATGATGCTCGAATCGTACAAGGTGCTGAGTCCCTCGGAGTGGAAGCGTCCGGCAAGGCACATCTACACGATGCTCGTGACGATACTGGCATTCGTCTTCTTCCGTGCTGATACGCTCGGAGAAGCCTGCCGCTTCATCGGGAAGATGTTCGTCCCGTCAGCGAGCGTGCAGCAGAATGCTGTATTCATGAAGCAGCTCACGCCCATGTATATCGCAATGTTCGTGCTGGCTGTGATATTCTCCATGCCGGTGGTGAAGACCGTGAAGAACAAGCTCACAAAGAACGGCGAAAAGACAGCGGCAGCTCCGGAGGCGTTATCGTATATCGTTTCGCTCGGTCTGCTGGCAGTGTGCATAATAACGCTCTCGTCGGCATCGTACAATCCGTTCATCTATTTCAGGTTCTGAGGAGGCAGTATGAAAAAGAATATCCTTTACAGGCTTTATTCGCTCATTTTCATAGGAATGTGCATAGCACCCGCCGCACTCATGCCTGTTGTCAGGAGCGACGCTTCAAAGGAAAAGCGTGACCTGGCAGAGTTCCCGAAAGTAAAGACGGAGGAGGGAAAGCTCAACTTCGACTTCTTCGACCAGTTCAGCGATTACTTCTCCGACCACTTCGCTTTCAGACAGCAGCTCGTCACCCTTGACGGCCATATGAAAGCAACGGTATTCGGCACATCAGCCAATTCCGGAGTCATTATCGGAAAAGACGGCTGGCTCTACTACAGCGAAACAGCCGACGATTTCCTCAATGTTAATACGATAGACAGCAGAGGCATCAGCAACATCGTCCACAATATCAGCCTCATGAACGAGTTCTGCGAGGACAAGGGCGTGAAGTTCCTCTTTACTGTCGCTCCGAATAAGAATTCGGTATATCCTGAGCATATGCCGTTCAACTACATAGAATCAGACAGAAAAGGCAATTACGAGCTTCTCTTCGACAAGCTCACAGATGATATCCCCCACTGTGACATGAAGGAGACTCTGAAAAATACAAGCTCGAATATGCCCCTCTATCACAAGGAAGACACCCACTGGAACAACCTCGGTGCCTATGCAGGCCATGCAAAGCTCATGAATATGCTCGGAAAAGAAGTCTGCCCCGCCGGTAACTGGTCTATACGAAACGACCGTCAGGGCGACCTTGCCGCTATGGTCTATCCTGCCGACAAGCCCGATGATACGCAGTATTACACCGACTATCAGTTCACATATCAGTATCAGGGACGCTTCAGGGCGTTGGACGATATCTCGATAAAGACGCTGTGCGAGGGAAAGGACGGCTCGCTGCTGATGTACCGTGATTCATACGGCGAGGCGATACTTCCTTTCATGGCTGAATGCTTCGGTGCTGCGGAATTTTCAAGGAGCGTGCCGTACAGAATGGACTACATCGAGTCCTCCGGCATCGATACGGTCATTCTTGAGATAGTCGAGAGAAATATCGGCAACCTCCAGAAGTACGCCCCGTTCATGCAGGCACCTGAGAGAGAGCTTCCGGACATCTCCGGAGCAGGCGTTTGCAGCGATATCGTCATAGAGAAAGAGGACAACGGACAGCTCGTGCATTTCTACGGCGTTCTCGGTGACGGATTCTTCTCCGGTGACGATGCTACTATACTCGTTACAGCCGGAGACAGGACATACGAGGCGTTCAACTGCTTCGAGGACAGACTGCTCGGCCGTGAGGGAGAAACGAGCAGCAACGGCTTCTCGCTCTATATCCCCAAAGAGCAGATGCCGGATACAGATAATATAAAAGTGACTGTTGTGAGAAATGACGGCTCGGCAGTCACATCATCATAAAAAGGAGAGATAAGACAATGGTTAAAAGAGTTGTTTCGTCGGTGATAGCAGCAGCTATGGCTGCTTCTTTCCCGTCAGGACTTGTATCGTCCGCTGCGGAAGAACAGAAGATCCTTCCCGTCTTCCCGGACTATATCGAGAGCGACTTCAACGGCGTGGTCAAGGTCGTTCTTCCGGAAGGGATAACGGCAGATGTTGATATAAAGCTCACATCTCCGGAACTCGTGAACGAGCCTTACCATAAGAAGTCTGTCACGGGAAGCGGTGTATACTGCTTCGATATCGAGGGACGTGACAGGACGGACGACGACTTCCGTGAATATACGCTCTCGCTTACGCTCACATCTGAGGGAAGTGCGAAAGTCATAAAGCTCGATGACTATAAATTCGAGGTCATGGATATAAACGACAATCCGTGCAGCATGAAAGAGGTAACGTACACTTTCACCGCTGACCAGAACGCTTCTTCAAAGCCGTATGAAGTGATTTCGGAAAACGGCAGCAAAAAGGAGATACTCCTCCATTTCAGCAAGATAGTGCTTGGCGATATCGACGGCGATAACAATATCGATGCCGCTGACGCTTCACAGGTGCTTCTTGAATACGCTGCCGTGGTGAACGGCGATCCCAGCACTTTCACAAGCGACCAGAATGCCGCCGCTGACGTGAACGGTGATAATACGGTAGATGCTTCCGATGCTTCGCTCATTCTCCAGTATTATTCGGCTGTCATAAACGGCGGTCCGCTCCCGTGGGGCGAACAGCCGCAGGATTCGACAACTACGACGACAACGGCTTCGACAACAAAGCCGACCACCACAACAACAACGACAACGACATCAACGGCTTCCACATCAAAGCCGGGTACATCGACTTCGACTACAAAGTCAGCAACGACAACTTCGACTACGACTTCAAAGCCGACTACAACTTCGACTACTACTTCAAAGCCGACTACAACTTCGACTACGACTTCAAAGCCGACTACAACTTCAACTACAACTTCAAAGACAACTACAACTTCAACTACAACTTCAAAGACAACTACAACGACGACAACTACTTCAAAGCCTACCACGACAACGACTACAACATCAAAGACAACGACTACTACCACAACTACTTCAAAGCCCATTACTACTACAACTACGATGCCGGCAGCTACGCTCAATGCTGCTGTTAAGGCTGCACAGAACGAGTTCGATAATTCTGTAGAATATGCACAGTCTCCCAAGAGCGGTACGGCTGATATCAATTCAGACGGTATCCCCGGACTCTTTATCAGCTACGAGGGCGTTGTGAACAGAGATGTGAAGTATTACTACTACAGCGGATCAAAATTCGTTGACAGCGGCATATCAGGCATTTCTATGAGTTACTGCAAGGACAGCAAGCTCCTTAAAGTAACAAAGGCTTCATCAGGCACAGTTACGATGTACTACAAGATAAACAGCCTCGGCAAGCCTGAACTCTACGACAAGCTCGAAAGCGTCAACGGCACTGTAAAGCGTAACGACAAGACCATTACAAGCACCGAATACGACAACGCTGTCAAGGAGTACAACGCTCTCACATGGAGCGAGCCGGTATATACTTCGTTCGATATCTCTACTGCAAAGACAAAGGGATATATCTACACAACGAACGCTCCGGCTTCTATGACGTTCTACCACATCAAGGGAAATGATACTTCATATCTCCCGAAATTCTACGTTCAGACAGAATCAGGCGGACTTCGCCTCAGACAGGGCCCTGATACGACATATCCTATCATCATCGAAATGGAGAGGAATTCTGCCGTAACTGTCCTCGGCAGTGAAGTGAACGGCTGGAGATATGTCTCCTACGCTTACGACGGAAAGACATACTACGGCTTTGCAAGCACTGCTTACCTCACATCTGTTGCACCGTCAACAAGAGATCCGCTTTCAGGTGCATCGCTCCAGACAGCAGTAAATGCCGCACTCGTTTCATTCGATTCTTCTGCTGAGTTTGTAAGTGACGTGAAGTACGGCACATACGACGTTAACAACGACGGCTGGCCGGAACTCTTCATTAACTATGAGACTGTTGCCGACTACTGGACAGACATTTATTACTACAACGGCACAAAAT
>CADBQF010000341.1 GCA_902796705.1 Ruminococcus flavefaciens | reverse complement strand
TCGGCTCTTGAAAAACTCACAACGACAGTAGATTTCGAGGTATTGACCTACCGCAAAAAGTAAATTATAAAGGAATGATCGTATGGCACTGGACGGAGCATTTCTGTTCGCAGTAAAAAAGGAACTCACACCGCTTATCGGCGGCCGTGTAGAGAAGATACACCAGCCTTCAAGGGAAGAGATACTTATCTCGATAAGGACAAGGCAGGGCAGCAGAAAAATATTCATATCAGCAAATGCCGGAAGTGCAAGAGTCCACATTACGGAAAAAAATGTTGATAACCCGCAGACTCCGCCCATGTTCTGTATGCTTCTCAGAAAACATCTCGGCAGCGGAAAACTCATAGATATACGTCAGGACGGACTTGAAAGGATACTCTTCCTCGACTTTGAGTGCGTCAACGAACTCGGAGATGTCGTGACAGTCACGCTCGCCTGCGAGATAATGGGACGCTGTTCAAATCTCATCATAATCAGCCACGAGGGACGCATCATCGACAGTATCAAGCGTGTTGACGAGGATATGTCAAGAGAGCGAATGGTACTTCCCGGAATGAAGTACACGCTCCCGCCGAGAGGTGACAGACTCAACTTCCTGACAGCATCGCCGGAGGAGATGATGCAGCATCTCAGAGAGGCACAGCCGGCAGAACTCTCAAAGGCACTCATACGTGTATTTGAGGGAATATCCCCGATACTTGCAAGAGAATGGGCATTTTTCGCCGGCAGGGGAGTACACATCGAGAGCGATACGATCAGCGAAGACCAGTTCACCAGACTGCTGTTCGCCATAAAACGCACAAAGGAACAGCTTGAAAACGGCGAGTGCTGTTTCTCCGCAGCTATGACGAAAGAGGGAATGCTGAAAGACTTCTCGTTCATACGCCTTTCGCAGTTCGGAACGCTTATGATAACGAAGGAATTCGCTTCTGCCTCGGAACTCCTTGACCATTATTACTACGAGCGTGACAACGCAGCACGTACAAAGCAGCGTGCGAACGACCTCTTCAAGCTTCTTGTGAACCTGATCGACAGGACAGAGCGAAGGATAGCCGTTCAGCGTGAGGAACTTTCTGCCTGTGCGGAAAAGGACAAATACCGGCTCTACGGCGACCTTATCTCCGCAAATATCTATCGTATCACCAAAGGCGATAAAAAGGCAGTTCTTGAAAATTTCTACGACGAGTCATGCCCTCAGATCGAAATTGAACTCGATGTAAGGAAAACTCCTGCACAGAACGCCCAGATGTACTATGCCGAATACAAAAAATGCGTCACAGCCGAGGAAAAACTCACTGACCGCATCGAAAAAGGTACGGAGGAACTGCAATATCTCGACAGCGTATTCGATGCTTTGTCAAGGGCAAATTCTGAAAACGACATAATCCAGCTCCGCCTTGAACTCCGTGAACAGGGATATATCAAATACGCCGGAGGAAAAGCAAAGCCTCCGAAAGCTCTTCCGCCGATAGAGTACAAGTCCAGCGACGGCTACACCATACTCGTCGGACGAAATAATCACCAGAACGACCAGCTCACTCTTAAATTTGCGGAAAAGACCGATATATGGCTCCATACCCAGACAATAACAGGTTCTCATGTGGTAATCGTTACCGACGGCGAGACACCTCCCGACAAGACGATAGAAGAAGCCGCAATTATTGCCGCTGTCAACAGCAAGGGAAGAAATTCCACACTCGTGCCTGTTGACTACTGCCTTGCACGCTATGTCAAAAAGCCCTCCGGTGCAAAGCCGGGAAAAGTCATCTTCACCAACTATAAAACGGCTTTCGTCAGACCTGACACAGAGCTTGAACAAAGCCTGAAGGTGTGAGCTATGGGATCAAAACTTGATGCAGGATTTTTCGGGAGAGATGTCCTCGAAGCCGCTCCAGGACTTGTGGGGAAAGTGATATTCCGCCGCCTGCCGGACGGCACTGTCCTCAGCGAGAAGATAACAGAAACAGAAGCCTATCGTGGCGAAGAAGACCTTGCCTGCTATGCCTCAAAAGGCCGTACTCCCAAAAATGAGCTCCTTTACGGTGAGTGCGGTATAATTTTCATGAGAATGCTCTACGGTATGCACTGGATGATGAATATCATAACCGGCACCAAAGGTCAGCCGCAGGGTATCCTCATACGAGCCGGCGAGATACACAAAGGCCCGGCAAAACTCACAAAACATCTATGTATCGACGGAAGTTTCAACGGAAAAATAATATCCGGAGAAGATCTCTGGATAGAAGACTGCGGCTTTTCACCGGAGATAGAAAAAGCTCCGAGAGTCGGAGTCGATTACGCAGGAGAGTACTGGAAAAATATCGAGTGGCGATTCATAGCAAAGGAGTAAGGTATGGAAATACACTGCATCGGATATAATTCAATATACGGCAGCGGATACAGTGTTGACCGTGAGGGGCTTTCTGCCGGGTATATGTTCATACTCGCCAAAAGCAGGATAAGTATTACAGCAGATGACCGGACACAGGTATATCCCCCTGATACGATAGTTCTTTTCGATAAGGAGAGCAGAGTCAGATATTCCGCAGCCGGAGGAGTCCTTATCTGCGACTGGATATGCTTTGATGCAGCAGGCGATAAGGAATTCATGGAACAGCTCGATATTACGAGCGGAAGACCGATCTGCTTTTCTGACCATGAATTTATCGATGTGCTGATAAGGAATATCGCAGCGGAGTATTATTCCATGAATTCACGCAGAGTGAAAATGATAGATACCCTTATGAGAACGCTCCTGCTGAAAGTCAGCGAATCAGCAGACGTGCGTGAAAGTGCGAATCAGCAGCCCTCAGATCCCCATTACAGTGCGTTGGTCGAACTGCGTGAAAAAGTGTACCGCAATCCCCAGATGAAGTGGAACGTGGATACAATGGCTGCCTACGTGAATATGTCAAGATCGTATTTCCAGCATATCTACAGGGACGTTTTCGGCGTGTCATGTATTTCCGACGTGATAAGCGGAAAGATCGAAAAGGCAAAGGAACTCCTTACCGAAACAGACTGCACCGTCTCACAGGCAGCAGCAATGTGCGGCTACGAAAACGAGGAGCATTTCATGCGTCAGTTCAAAAAAATAGTCGGCGTCACCCCGACAAAATACCGGAAAAAATAACCTGTATCAGTCAGACTGTTACTCATACCGGAGCGTATGTCTATTATGAGGGAAACCCTTTTGAAAAAGGGTTCTCCCTCAAACTCCCTTCCTAAAACTTTCAGCGTCAAATTTCCC
>CADBQF010000340.1 GCA_902796705.1 Ruminococcus flavefaciens | reverse complement strand
CTGGATTATACCGTCGCACTTTGTGAAGTCGTGGATAAGCTCTCTTGTCTCGTTGCCGTTCTCATCAGTAACGACGAGTTCAGCCTTACTTCCCTTTGAGACTCTCATCTCAGTGTTCTTATATACATCGCCGTAAGCATGACGTGCGATAGTGATCGGCTTTGTCCATGTAGGGATATAAGGCTCGATTCCCTTTACGATGATAGGTGTACGGAATACTGTTCCGTCGAGAGCAGCTCTGATAGTGCCGTTAGGTGACTTCCACATCTGTGTGAGATTGTACTCCGGCATTCTTGCAGCGTTGGGAGTGATAGTAGCACACTTTACAGCAACGCCGTACTTCTTTGTAGCTTCGGCAGAATCGATAGTTACCTGATCCTTGGTAGCTTCTCTGTGTTCAAGACCGAGGTCATAATATTCTGTGTTGAGTTCTACGTATGGTTCAAGGAGAGTTTCCTTTATCCATTTCCAGAGAACTCTTGTCATCTCGTCGCCGTCCATTTCAACGAGAGGAGTTTTCATTATTATCTTTGCCATTGGTTTTTACCTCCATATTAAAATTTATACTGAACAAGACCGCTGAAAGTCCTGATACGAACCAAAACATTGTCCGGGTAAGAAAAATATCAGTTTTCCTGTATCACAACTGTACGCCAAACAAGAATGCAGTGATCGCTGTAGCTAACAAATATACGAATAATCCCACCGTCAGAAAAAATCCTGTGTTTGCCTGAAGAGATACAGACAGTCTCAGTTTCTCCCTGAATATACCATATAATGTTCCGGCTGATACTGCACCGATAATACCTGTGTGAATCACGCCTCTTTTACTTGTAGTCAGGAAAAGGCATATCAGCATTTCAGTCACAAATGCACCGACGAACTGTGCCAAAGCGTATCCAAGGAGCTTTCCCCGGTCATTCATCATTTTACGATAAACTTTTTTGGCTTCTTCTACAGCACTCTCTTCACTGACATACTCTTTTTCTGTATCGTATCCGAGCTTATCCTTCTTTTTCATGTCTGTGCCTTTCTGCTATCCAAACTTTATGACCAGTGCAGTCAATACGGCTATATACAGGGAAACAGCACTCCAGCCGAGTATCTCTTCCGTTTTCCGGCGGATATCTTCATCAAGAGCAAAGTGCAGGACTATACCTGACGCAAGTGCCGCTCCGATAATCAGATACATAAAAAACCTGATGCCTGTAAAAAACGATATCAGCAGGCAGATCCCGGCAGTATCGAGCGTTATGAGGAACGGCAGTCCGAGAGGTGTATTCCCTCTCGCACGGCTGTCGATATTTTCAAACTGCTGTGATATCCCGGAAAGAAAATTTCCGATGTCCTTGAACATTCTCATATCACTTGCCTCTCAGAAGCGGTATCATCAGCATTACCAGCAGGGCTGACCAGAATACCGTTCCGATGATGTTGCATATCTTCTGTGTGTTCGTCATTCTGCCCGAACGTGCGTTTTTCACGAATTTCATTACCCACGCACCGGCTATAAGCACAACGAGGAATATCATCATACCGAGTGCAGATCTCATTATAACACCGCTTTCATATCAGGGGATCGCAAATATCACCTGTATATCATCAGGGACATATCTGTTTATCATCTCCTCGAAAACAGGCAGGACTTTTTCTCTCCTGTTGCCGAAAACGCCGCAGCCGAACGCTCCGAGTATGATGATATCCGGCTTCTTTGAGGCAGCAAGCATGACTATGCGTCGTACCCTCTGCTGCATTATCCGGTCGATGCGTCTGCCCGGCATCATGAACTTTGCGAAAGTCCTGTTTACAGCCGGAGAAGTTATGAAGCTGCATTTCATCGGCTTTTCGAGAAGTTTTCCGTGATCGTCACGTATAACGGGGACATTTTCCGAATATATCATAGTATCCGTATAATCAGGAAGAACGTGCAGCCGGTTCTTACGGTAGTATTTTTTCTGCTTCTTTATAGTATAATACAGGAGAGAAGCTCTGCACAGGCTTTCTTCCTGTGCATTGCCTCCGAGGACATATCCTCCGCCGGGGAACATGGCATTCGCAAAATTGAGTGCGATGACCTTTCCCTTTTCCGCATTGCGGAGGACAGACTGTATCGTCGTTTCCTTCGATATATTTTCCGGGACGCTGAAACGCTCCGTGCGTGTTATCTCCGGGATATCCGGGAACTCCGCAACAGTCTCAGACCGCATATCAGGGAATGTTCCCTCTTTGAAGATACGGTCATTTTCACGTTTGATACTCATATTAGACAAGCGATCACCTCATTTCACTGCGGTTCAAACAAGGTAATTATTGACGTATCCTAATAGCAGCAACAGACTCGCTGTGTGATCGATAAACATAGCGAAGATCGCTATATATTTCAGGGCAGAAGCATCAAGTCCCTTTTTCTCGCTGTTCATTACTTCATAGACTCTCTTGTATAGTCAAGAAGACCTCCTGCAAGCATGATATCCTTTGTACGTCCGGAGAGTTCACAGAGAACGGGGATCTCAGCACCGGTCGTCTTGTTTACTACAGTGAGTTCAGACTTTCCGTCAGCAACAGCCTTGCGAACGTCTGCGAGTTCGAGTTCATCGCCCTGTGAGATCTTGTCGTAGTCAGCTTCGTTGACGAAAGTGAGCGGAAGGATACCTGCGTTGATGAGGTTAGCTCTGTGGATACGTGCGAATGACTTTACGAGAACTGCCTTTACGCCGAGATAGAGCGGAGCAAGTGCAGCGTGTTCTCTTGACGAACCCTGACCGTAGTTTGAACCGCCTACGATTATGCTCTTTCCGAGAGACTTTGCTCTCTCCGGGAAGCTCTCATCACATACAGCAAAGCAGAACTGTGATATCTTCGGAACGTTTGAACGGAGCGGAAGTATCTTTGCACCGGCAGGCATGATGTGGTCTGTTGTGATATTGTCACCGACCTTGAGCGATACGGGTGCGGAAATAGTTTCGAGGAGCGGAGCAGTCTCCGGGTAAGGCTTTATGTTAGGTCCACGGAGTATCTCAACGCTGTCCATTTCCTCAACAGGGGCAGGCGGAACGACCATATTGTCGTTGATAGAGAATATTTCGGGGAGCTTGAATTCAGGCATATCGCCAAGCTCTCTCGGATCGGTGAGATAGCCTGTGAGTGCGGATACAGCAGCCATTTCAGGAGAAACGAGGTAGATCTGACCGTCCTTTGTTCCTGAACGTCCTTCAAAGTTTCTGTTGAATGTACGGAGCGAGATGCCCTTTGAGTTAGGTGACTGTCCCATACCGATGCACGGGCCGCAGGCACTTTCGAGAATTCTTGCACCTGCTTCGATAAGATCAGACAAAGCACCGTTCTGAGCGAGCATATTGAGTACCTGCTTTGAACCGGGAGCTATAGCGAGAGATACGCTCGGATCAACTGTCTTGCCCTTGAGGATATAAGCCACCTTGAGCATATCAAGGAGAGAAGAGTTCGTACATGAACCGATACATACCTGATCTACCTTGAGTCTGCCGATCTCCTCGACGCTT